>JAQYVG010000124.1 GCA_030145595.1 Desulfobacterales bacterium
GCCATACGGACTATATTAAGCGTTGCCTCTGGCAAGGTAAAGAAACGCCATGTCCTTGAAATTTTAGAATGATCTCGTGGGGGAAAAGGCCCCCCAAAGTGGTGATTAGGGTTTGTTATCTTCAATTGACTCAGTTAGTTTGCACGTATTATGGAGTTTTATTCATTAGTATCGTTGCCTTGTGTTGACAAAGAGCCTGCTCTTGGCTTAAGTCTTTATTTACCAACTCAATTGAGCAAAAAAGCTTAATTGAAAGTTGTCATAAATTTCTTTTTTGAGTTCCGCTTTAGCGGGACGTTATATAAAATCGCGCAGCGATTTTATGAATGGAATTTAGCCCTATGAAAATCTACAAGTATCCTTCCAAATCGGCCGACAAGAGGGTCGCTTCCATAGTAAATCGCGGTTTTGACGTTAAGAAAAAAGATGTCGCTTACGTTACGCGTATCCTGGAAGATGTAAAAAAGAACGGCGACAAGGCCCTGATTCAGTATGCCCGGCAATTTGACAGTCCGCGCTTGACCATCGCAGCGCTCAAGGTGACATCCGGGGAAATCGAGGCCGCCGGTAAAAGCGTGGAACGGTCCTTTAAACGCGCTTTGAATCGTGCTGCCAGTCAAATCGAAGCCTATCACCGGCAGCAGCTAAGCAACTCCTGGATCAATACTCAAAGACCCGGCACGCTTTTGGGGCAGATCGTGACACCCGTTGATACCGCCGGGGTGTACGTACCCGGCGGCAAAGGTGGAGAGACCCCCCTGGTCTCTTCGGTGTTGATGGGTGCTATTCCGGCCAAAATCGCCGGTGTTCGGCATGTTGTCATGGTAACGCCGCCGACCAGGGACGGCTCGGTGAATCCCCATCTGCTGGCGGCCGCCCGCAAGGTCGGAGTTGATGCTGTTTACAAGGTCGGGAGCGCCTGGGCGATTGCCGCCCTGGCCTACGGTACCGAGGCGATTCCTAAGGTCGATGTCATTGTCGGACCTGGCAACATTTATGTTACCCTTGCCAAAAAGATTGTGGCCGGTACGGTGGGAATCGATATGCTCGCCGGTCCCAGCGAGATCCTGGTCATTGCCGACAGCACGGCCAACCCTGCCTTTATTGCAGCAGACCTGCTTTCCCAGGCCGAACATGATACGATGGCCTCTGCCATTCTTGTAACGGATTCCCAGGCAGTGGCCGAAGGAGTCGCTTATGCCGTCAAGGAACAGCTTGAAAATCTGGCGCGCAGAGAGACCGCCGCAGAATCACTTGAAAAATTCGGTGCCATCCTGATAGTGCCCAACCTTGAAGCCGCTTTTGAATTGTCAAACCGGATCGCACCGGAGCATCTTGAGCTGCACGTCAAAGATCCCTTTGCCTATATAGGCCGGATTCGCAATGCCGGGGCTGTTTTTATGGGTGAATATACACCGGAGCCTGTTGGCGATTATGTTGCCGGCCCTAACCATGTGCTGCCGACTGCCGGTACGGCCAGATTTTCCTCCGCTCTTGCGGTGGACAACTTTGTCAAAAAGACGAGCCTGATCCACTATTCCAGAAAAGCCTTCAAAAGAGAAGCCCGGGATATTATCCGCCTGGCGGAAATCGAGGGGTTGGATGCCCATGCCAATGCGGTGAAGATACGGTTAAAATAATAGTATCCCGCCATGTGGATACTTTTTACCCATATGGGTTGATTTGGCGGGAAGTGCTGGATATTTTTTAACCATCCTCGGTGTTGCCTGGCCCCAAAATCAATATATTTTCGGCAATCAAAAATTGATGTTTCGAAAATTGTTAAATTGATTCAACTGGATACATGTTGATATTTTATGGGGCAACCCTGTGGCACGCGGATTGCGTAATGTCATCAGAAAACGAAGTTTAACGCAGTTAGTGTTTATCCAGGAATGAGGATTTTTGTTCAAGATCACTTGTCCCGGCGTAGCCTTCAGGCGAAGATGGAAGATTGGGCAAAAAGACCATTTATGGATGGACACTAGTAAGGGATCTGGCAATAATAAATTATGTGCTTATATTATTGAACGGTTATATATAGAAACAAAAATTTTAGGCGAAAAGGAGCGTGCCAATGAAACTAACGACAACGAGAAAACATTCTACTCGTGGAAAGAGCTTTACAGCATTGATTTTACTGGCTGCCGGATTACTGGCGATCTCAGGTTTATTTTCAGCATCAGGGGTTGAGGCCGCAGCCGGCAGTCTTGCAAAGACACCCGCAAGTTTCAGCCAACTGGCTGAAATGGCCAGCCCGTCCGTGGTCAACATCCGGACGGTAAAAACCATCCAGGGCGGCGGCCGCGTGTTCCGTCATTTCCAAGGCCCCCGGGGCAAGGACGATCCCATGCAGGATTTTTTTAAAAAGTTCTTTGGTGAGAACCACCCGCGTGACTTTAAACAGCGCAGCCTGGGATCAGGATTTATCATCGGCAAAGACGGCTATATCGTAACGAACAATCACGTTGTTGAAAACGCAGACAAAATTGAAGTGATACTCAAAAATGAGAAAGAGTATGAAGCTGAAATCATCGGGCGAGACCCCAATACGGATTTGGCATTGATCAAGATCAAATCAAGGAACAACCTTCCCGAGCTTAAATTCGGAGATTCCGACGCACTCAAAGTCGGCCAGTGGGTGATGGCCATCGGAAACCCCTTTGGTCTGGACAATACCGTAACTGCCGGGATAGTCAGTGCCAAAGGGAGGGTTATCGGATCAGGCCCTTATGATGATTTTATCCAGACTGATGCGTCCATCAATCCCGGCAACAGCGGAGGCCCGCTGCTCAACATGCAAGGTGAGGTAATAGGTATCAATACGGCCATTATAGCCAGCGGACAGGGAATCGGGTTTGCCATTCCAGTTAATATGGCCAAGGAAGTCATTGATCAGCTCCGGCAAAGTGGAGAGGTAACCCGTGGCTGGCTCGGTGTAGGCATCCAGGAACTCAGCCCGGAGGTCGCCGAGTACTATGGCATAGAAGAAAAAAAAGGTGTCCTGGTTACGGAAGTTTTCCCGGGAGATCCTGCTGATTTAGCCGGCCTCGAGATCAGAGACATAATTGTTGCCATCAACGGTAAGCAGGTTGAGTCCACTCGCGATCTCACCAGAACTGTTGCAGGTATCGGCGTGGGCGAAACGGCTAAAATTAAAGTGCTGCGAGGCGGCAAAACCAAAACATTGAAAGCCAAGATCGCCAAGAGAGAAGATAAAAAAATTATGGCTCAGCAAAGCCGCAAGGAAGACCAGGACAAACTTGGTATCCGAGTGAAGGAATTGACGCCTGAAATGGCGCGACGATATAGCGTTAAAGAGGGTGAAGGCGTAATTGTAACAGGCGTTGGCTCGGGCAGTAAGGCGGCAACCGCGGGATTGAGGGTCGGCGATTTGATTAAAGAAGTCAATCACCGGCCCATAAAGTCGGCTAACGATCTTAATAAAACCATAGACGCCGTCAAGGAAGGCGAATCCATCAATATATTCATCCGGCGACCAAATCGGGGGTTTTTGGTTATTAAACTAACAAAGTAGCACTAATAATAAAATCGCATCGCGATTTTATGTAACGTACCGTTTAAAGCGGGACTTAAAAAAGGAAATTCCTATACAATTGAATTGCAAAGGAGGGACCTAAAATGGAAACAACAACATTTTCAATACCGAATATATCCTGCGGTCATTGCGTAAATAGTATCACAAACGAGTTGGGTGAAATCGAGGGCGTGAAAAGTGTAGAGGGCGATCCCCAGAACAAAAGCGTTACCGTTGCATGGGAATCTCCGGTCACTCTGGATCAGATTAAAGCGACCTTGGAAGAAATTAATTATCCGGCCGCATAATATTGATGAATTCGTCAAAAGTCGAATTCATCACGTTTTAAGTTTTAAGATTTAAGTGTTAGGTCAGGTGTTAAACACATGGCTAATCAGACAATCACATTGCCGATTGGCGGCATGACCTGTGCCAACTGTGCCGCCAACATCGAACGCGGTTTAAAAAAGCTTGATGGCGTCAAAGACGCAAACGTCAACTTTGCAACTGAACGGGCTGCGGTTGCTTTCGACCATAAGGCGCTGCATGCCAAGGATATAGTAGCAAATATCCAGGGTTCTGGTTTTACGGTAGCAACCGGCAAGGTGGAATTTCCTGTTACCGGGATGACCTGCGCCAACTGTGCTGCCAACATCGAAAGAGCCTTAAACAAGAAGACGCCCGGAGTTATCACTGCCTCCGTCAACTTTGCCACGGAACGAGTTACAGTTGAATATGTTCCGGCACTGGCAACCGTTGATAATATCATCGCGTCTATAGAAAAAGCCGGCTATAGTGCCATTGCGCCGGATGATACCCTTGACGAAGAAGATGCCGAACAGGCGGCACGCCGTGTGGAAATAAAAGACCAGACGCGCAAGTTTGTCATTGGCCTTTTATTTACCGTTCCTCTGTTCGTTTTAAGCATGGCCCGCGACTTTAACCTGGTAGGCGCCTGGAGCCATGCTGCCTGGATAAACTGGCTTTTTTTGGCTCTGGCCACGCCGGTCCAGTTTTACACCGGTTGGGATTATTACGTGGGCGGGTTTAAAAGCCTGAAAAACAGAAGCGCCAACATGGATGTTCTGGTAGCCATGGGGTCATCGGTGGCCTACTTTTACTCCTTTGCGGTTCTTATAACACCTTCTTTGGGCCAACACGTCTATTTTGAAACATCGGCCGTCATCATCACCCTGATCAAGCTGGGCAAGATGCTGGAGTCCCGCACCAAAGGAAGAACCGGCGGCGCCATCCGCAAACTGATGGGGCTGCGCCCCAAGACCGCTACGATCATCGCCGACGGAGTCGAAAAAGAGATTGCCTTAACCCGGGTCAAAAAGGATGACATTGTCGTTGTCAGACCAGGGGAACGTATTCCGGTAGACGGCGTTATCCTTGAAGGTGCATCGGCGGTGGATGAATCGATGCTGAGCGGTGAGCCGCTTCCGGTCGACAAACAGGCCGGTGACATGGTTGTCGGCGGAACCATCAACGGCCAAGGCTTGTTAAGATTTACCGCCACACGCATCGGCAAGGACACCGCCCTGGCCCAGATCATAAGGCTGGTTCAGGAAGCCCAGGGCAGCAAAGCACCCATCCAGGCCCTGGCCGACCGGGTAGCGGCGATCTTTGTGCCTGCGGTGATCGCCATCGCCCTGGTTACCTTTGCCCTGTGGTGGGGAATTACCGGCGAGTTTGTACCGGCCATGATTCGGCTGGTGGCCGTATTGGTAATTGCCTGTCCCTGCGCGCTGGGGTTGGCAACGCCTACCGCCATAATGGCCGGCACCGGCAAAGGCGCTGAAAAAGGTGTTTTGTTTAAAACCAGCCAAGCCCTGGAAATGGCCACAAAGTTAGATACCATCGTGCTGGACAAAACCGGAACCATTACCATGGGGAAACCGTCTGTCGTGGATGTCATCCCTTTGAGCCCTGTATGTGAAACCGAAGATCGGCTTTTAAAAATAGGTGCTTCCGTTGAACAGGGATCCGAACACCCGCTGGGCAAATCCATCGTCAATGAGGCCCTCTCTCGAGGAATTGAACTTGCCGATCCTAAGGATTTTAAAGCTTCCGGCGGCCTGGGCGTTCAGGCTACGATAAACGGCAGCTTTGTGCGCATCGGAAAGCCCAATTGGTTTCAGGAATTAGAAATCGACATTGCTAGCGTTCATGACCAGATCAGCGCCCTGCAATCTGAAGGCAAAACCGTTATGGTGGTGACGCAGGACCAACAGCTCGGCGGCTTAATTTCCGTATCAGATACGCTGAAGCCGGAATCGAAAGAGGCCATACAACAGCTTCACAACCAGAATCTGGGAGTCGTTATGCTTACCGGGGACAATCTTCAGACTGCCCGGGCCATTGCCTCCCAGGTCGACATTGATGATATCCTGGCTGAGGTCCGCCCCGAAGAAAAATCGTCAACCGTTAAAAATTTGCAGGAAAAGGGCCAAAAGGTCGGAATGGTAGGGGACGGCATCAATGACGCCCCGGCCCTTGCCCAGGCCGACGTCGGCCTTGCCATCGGCACCGGAACTGATGTCGCCATTGAAACCGCCGACGTCATCCTTTCCAGCGGAAGTTTGATCGGCGTTTCCCGGGCAATGTGGCTCAGCCGGGCCACCATGAAAACCGTCCGGCAAAATCTTTTTTTTGCGTTTCTTTATAATGCCCTGCTGATCCCGGTAGCCGCGGGAATTCTGGCGCCTTTTGATTTTTTTCCCATTTTTTTAAGACAGCTCCATCCTATTCTGGCGGCTCTGGCCATGGCGCTGAGCAGTATTTCCGTGGTGAGCAACAGCCTGCGGC
The DNA here is from genome assembly GCA_030145595.1 of Desulfobacterales bacterium. GTDB lineage: Bacteria > Desulfobacterota > Desulfobacteria > Desulfobacterales > UBA11574 > Desulfatibia_A. The sequence continues at coordinate 6,350 of JAQYVG010000124.1, forward strand.
TGTACAACGCCAAAACAGATTAACGGGCCTGATTCGTCCACTGACTGCGTTATCAGGGGCTCGTGGTAGTATACTACAACCGTAATCGAGTCAAAACTCGATTATTCATACCTAGGAGAGAAGCGCAGCGTGGGGATGCCGAACAGGGGATAGTTTTGATCGATGTTGCCGATGCCCAGTCCCAGAGTATCAAGACTGCAAAACAGTTGCGGGGCATCATAAAAATCGTTGAACCCGTGCGGAGCGACGTCATAGTCGGCCAGGGCCATGAAATTGATCTTTTTTTGATTCATCAATTCCTGAAAGTGCATGTGAGTTATCGCTAAAAACTGAAATCCTTCAGGACCCCAGCCGGTGTCGGTTTTAAAAGATTTTCGAACCTGATTCACAGTCGTCGTTTTATATTTTGCGCCAAGCTGGAGTAAGGCATAGTAGAAGCCCTGGGGCCTGGGCGGCGCTCCGGGACGCAGGCGGATATCATCTGTTCTGTCAAAATCGACATACCGGCACCGCCATATTCTCTCTTTGCGGAGCCGGCCGGCATATTCCCAGGCCTTTTTTCCCGAGAGAATTGAGTCGGCATTGCCCAAGCCGTCATCGCCGAACCCATAAAAAAGCGCTACACCTTGAAATCCGTGTTTACGATCAATATTTGTCAAGGACGGGAGTGGTTCGATCTTTTCAAATTCTTTGGTTTTGATTCCCCAAGACATTTTCCCATTGGCCTTGCGCCAGGCTTTAAGCTGTTTATGAACAGGGAGAAACAGAGAAGCTTGCCCTGATTTGTCTTTTGAAAATAAGGTTTGTATCCAATGTAAAATAGTCATGGTCCCGTATTTGGTGGCAAAGAATTTTTGTTTCCCGGCCGGCCCCGCTCGCGGGGTTATCCTAAGTGCTCTAATTCGTAAGTTCGATGACGTATTTTTTTATTCCACAGTGATACATGTTTTTGCTTTCCGCCCTTTTATCCCGTTATAATTAGCGGAGCTCAGCGGAAAGCAAAAAAGAAACAAATTCTCTGCGAACTCTGCGGCTCTGCGGTGATTATAAATTATCCAATTATAATACGATACCGTATTTAAGAATACGTGTACTAAGTTATGGAAGATTTTTGCACAAGCTGTAGAGCTTTCTGCATGGCCTTGGCCTTATTGACGACTTCCTGGCGTTCTGTTTCCGGATCCGAATCAGCAACGATTCCGGCCCCGGCCTGAACTGTCAGGGTTCCGTTCTCAATGCAGGCGGTCCGGATGGTGATGGCCATGTCCATGTTGCCGTGGAACGAAATATATCCAACTGCGCCGCCGTAAGGCCCCCGGGGACTTTGTTCGAGTTCGGCGATGATTTCCATGGCTCTGACTTTGGGTGCTCCGGAGAGGGTACCGGCCGGAAAGGTCGCCTGGAGCAAATCCCAGGCATCGTATTCGGAACGAAGGTCACAGATGATGTTGGATACCAGATGCATAACATGCGAGTAGCGCTCCACGATCATCAGATCCGTAACCTGAACCGTTCCGACTTCCGCCACCCGTCCGAGATCGTTGCGCCCCAGATCGACCAGCATCAGGTGTTCGGCTCTTTCTTTCTCATCGGAAAGAAGTTCGTCGGCCAGCGCGCGGTCCTCCTGCTCGACTTTTCCTCTGGGCCGGGTACCGGCGATGGGGCGCAGGGTGGCGACACCGCTTTCCAGGCGTACCATGACTTCAGGAGATGAACCTACCAGGGTTACATCGGCCAAGTGAAGAAAGAAGAGATAGGGTGAGGGGTTGATGTATCGCTGGGCACGGTAAAGCGTCCAGAGGTCCGGCGGCGATTGACAGACAAAAGGCTTGGAGATCACCGCTTGGATAATATCGCCGGCAACAATATATTCTTTGGTTTTTCCGACCATATCCCGGAGGGCTGCATCTTCCCAGGGAGCTTCCAGTTTGCAGTTGTCGATTTCAACGATTGTATTGATCGCGGGTGCGGGCTGTTCCATTTTGCGAAGCAGGGATTGGATCCGGCGGGTTGCTGCCTGATACACTTGGTCTGAATCCTGATCCTTGTCGGTAAAGGTGATGACAACCACCATCAGAGTATGCTGGATATTGTCAAAAATCAGCAATTCGTCGGGTATAGTAAAGTGGGCCAGCGGTTTGTTCTTAGGCAGCATATTTGGTATTTTTTCAAAAAATGAGACCATTTCATAGGTGATATATCCGACCAGACCGCCCCAGAACCGGGGCAGTTCCGGCACGTGTGCCGGGTGGTATTGTTTCATCAGGTTGCGCAGTTCGGCCAGCGGGTTCCCGTTGTGCGCAATCTGTCTGACATTGCCGTTTTCATTGATCTCGATTACTTCCGGGTACACCCGGATATGAGCACGGGCCGAAACACCCAGAAAGCTGTATCTTCCCCAGCGTTCACCGCCTTCAACACTCTCGAAAAGAAAGACAGAGTTTTTGTTTTCATAAAATTTTCTTAAAAGCGAAACCGGTGTTTGGGTATCGGCCAAAACTTCCACGCAAACAGGAATTACGTTATTTTCTCTGGCCATTTGTCGGAATTGGTCGATGTTCGGAAATTCATTAATCAGCATGGTTGTTCCTTTTTATTAATCAGAAAGGGCCGTGGAGAAGTCCACGGCCCTTTCTGATTAATAAAAAAGGACCGTGGGTTTAGGCTGTCCACGGTCCTTTATGATTTTTTAATTTAAATCGGGTGTATCAAGCACCAGTGGCATACCCATTATTCCAGGTTTGCCACCACCAGCCAAAATATTGATGTTGAATTTTAATGATTCGCATATCCTTCCTCAAAATACTTGAAGTAAATTACCTGCAATGTTTATAAATTGTCAAGATTTTTTTACGAAAACAACAGGACCTCCGTAATACAGTCATCATTTGTTTGCAAAAACCAATAACACCTTTTATTCAGCAACAAAAGAAGGTGAGAAATTTGAGTAATAATCTTTCGGCCACATTTAAAAATATCTTGACAAGGACAAACCGCTTCCGGTAGCTTAATTTTCTGATCCCTGACTCCTTCCTAATTGTGTTTTGCACAATTAGGGTAGACTTTAAAAAGCGTAAAATGATGATGAAAAAATTGAATATGATAAAATATTTTTGGCGCTGGTGGTGGAAAGCTGGCGGAGAGGGGTGTTCCGGCCGGTTCATATCCGTATGAGCCGCATGCAATAAAGATCTTGAAGGATCGTGGGCACCTCAAAGCCTACGGTCCTTTTTTAGAAGGGCTGTAGGTTTTCCTGCGGCCCTTTTTAGTTTTTCCATTCAGAAATGGTTATTTTTACGATGAGCGGCGTTCTCCGCGGGTTTCCGCCCTCGACGTACTAAAGTACGCCTCCCCGCCAA
>JAQYVG010000125.1 GCA_030145595.1 Desulfobacterales bacterium
GAGCATAACGCAGAGATTGGGCCTCCGGCTCGTAGAGGCGAGCCTACGCCTCGGAGAGCAAAAAGACCATTTATGGACGGACACTAAATAGCAATAACTTAGAAGCTTGTCGGCAATAAGCCGAAATAAAGCCACGTCAAATGACGTGGCTTTTTTCGTATGAAGAAAATGCTCAAGTTCTTAAATGCATGGCCGATATACACGATATACATGGTATCAAGTGCGCGTTGTTCGCAAGGGCTTACCGGCTATACATGTATTCATAGCCTTTGAACTGCACAGCGAGCGCTAATCCCGCAGCTTGACTTCGACGAGCTCAGTCGAGTCGCTGCAGGGTTCTTCAAAAATGAAAACCGACAAGACATTTGCTAAACTATCAAAATAAACACTAAATGGAGGTTTCTATGACATTTACAAGTATATTGAGCATCACACCCAGTCCTTTTTTATCCGTGATGATTTGTATTGTCTTACTCCTGGCGGTATTATATTTTGCCCGTCGGCCGTTTCATCGCTCCGTGAGGTCGTTCAGTAGAATTATTCAAAACGCCATGCGGCTGACGGCTCATTCAGTGCTGCAGGCAGAAAAAAAACTTTCCCAACGCAATCGAGAAGTCCTGATCGCGGCAGGCCTGGAAAATGCGGAGCGGGTCGTTGAGCGCGAATTTGAACGCATCAGCACAGGAGTGCTCAGGGATCTGGAAAGCTATCCCAACCTGCACCGGCAGCTTTCCGAAACCACGACCAGACTGGATGAAGATTACGTCAAAAGTACGGATGTGCCGCCGGCGCTTCCGAACTGGACTCCGATCATCAAATCCATCGCCAATGTAGAGCACACCGGTGACTCATTGGTGGCCAATATGTTGGGTCAAATTAACCAGACCCTTGAGGAGCAGCATAAGAAGGCCGTTGGGGAGTACCGCAATTCGATAGCCTCGCGTCATCAGCTCCTGAACAAAATGCTGTCTGCCTGGCGCCAAGTTCAACGCAGCCTGGATGATATCGAAAAGTCCATTACCCAATTAATTGATCGTTCCAAAAGCATTGACCGCTATATGGATGAATACAAAGAGATCCGCCAGCAAACCGATGAAGCGGCCCGCATGCTGTCGTCTTCGTCAATGACCCAGTTTTTTATTGCCGGCCTGGTTTTGTTGATTGCCATTGGCGGCGCCATAATCAATTTTAACCTGATTGCCCTGCCCATGTCGGAGATGGTCGGCGGCGCCAGCTACATCGGGCCCTATAAGACATCCGATGTCGCCGGCCTGGTGATTATCCTGATCGAGTTGACCATGGGACTTTTTCTGCTGGAATCGCTGCGCATCACCCGCCTGTTCTCGATCATTGGCAATATGGACGACAAAATGCGTCACCGCATGTTCTTGATAACCCTTACAATGCTGACTATCCTTGCGGGGGTGGAGTCATCCCTGGCATTCATGCGCGATCGCATTGCCGGTGACATGGAGGCGTTACGGCATACCCTGGCGGGCGTAGAACAGGAAGGCGTCGCCGCCAGCATGATTCCGATGATAGGTCAAATGGTCATGGGCTTCATCCTGCCTTTTGCCCTGGCTTTTGTCGCCATACCGCTGGAGTCCTTTATTTCCTCGTCCAGAACCGTGCTGGGCGTATTGGCTGCCGGCTTTCTGAGAGCTACGGCTTTTGTTTTACGCCTGCTTGGAAATATCGTGTATTATGGCGGTCGATTTATCTCCAACGTGTATGACCTCTTTATTTTCCCGACCATCTGGCTGGAAGGGGTAATCCTGGGTGTCAAAACCCGGCAAAAGGGCGCACCGGACCGGGAAATTCAGGAAACCAATAGTTTTGGCAGTAGAACACATAACCTCGATGAACTCGTCGAAGTAAAGGAGCCGCACGAATGAAAAAAGTAACTATTTTAATCATTATCCTGGGCTTGCTGATTGCGGGTTGTGGAGAACCCAAAAACCATTCCAAAGGTATCTATATGCTTTTGGATACTTCCGGGACCTACACCAAGGAGCTGCCGCAGGCCCAGTCGATTTTAAATTATCTGCTGGGAGTCCTGCAACCGGGTGACACTCTGGCGGTCGCCTGTATCGATACCGGAAGCTTCAGCGAAAAAGATATCATCGCCAAGGTCACCTTTGACGCACGACCGTCGGTGGCCAATAACCAGAAGCGGGCTTTTATGAAAGATGTGAACGATTTCGTAAAAAATGTCCCCCAGAGCCCGTATACGGATATTTCCGGCGGCATCTTGCAGGCCATCGAATATCTCAACGAAGCCGGCTCCGGCTCAAAATACGTCCTGATCTTTTCGGACTTAAAGGAGGAGCTCGCCGAAGGCCATATCCGCGATGTACCCTTTCAACTGGACGGCTTTCAGGTGATCGCGCTGAATGTGACCAAGCTGCGTCAGGATATCAAAGACCCCAAGATCTATATGGCCCGCATGGAAGACTGGCGCTTGAAGGCTGAAGGCGGTGGTGGAAAATGGGGTGTCATCAATGACCTTGAACGGTTAGACAACATTTTCACAAGATGACCGATTGAGACTTCGCTTCAATTTGAACTAATTAATAAGCATAAAGGGGGTATATTATGAAAAAATATATTTATGCAGTTATGCTGATTATGGGAATATTTGTCGGATTGTCTGGATGTGCAACTCCTCAATATGGTCAGGATATTGATGCAAGAATAGACCGTATTGAACAGGGACTTGCGCTAAACAGACAGGAAATCAATGATTTAAAGATAACCATGGGAACCCTCTCAGCTTCGGTTCAAGAGGCCATAAACCGTGCTGAAGAGGCTGGCAAGCTGTCACAAGGAAAATTTCTTTTTGAAGCCACAATTTCGGATGATTCTGTTTTTTTTGCCTTTGATAAAAACGAGCTTACTGATGAAGCCAGGAAAGCTCTGGATGTATTTGCAGAAGTAATGAAAGCTGAAAACAAGAATATCTATATTGAGATTCAGGGGCATACCGACGGCACGGGCCCTGAAGAATATAATCTTGAACTGGGTTCTAAACGCGCTAAAAGCGTCATGAAATATCTGCACATGAATCATAATCTGCCGCTGCGCTGCATGAATGAATTCTCTTATGGTGAATCACGCCCGGTTGCTGGTAATAATATAAGGAAAAACCGTGCAAAAAACCGTAGAGTAACGATTGTAGGAATGGTATAGTGCTGCGGCAAATATAAAAAGTCGCAATAGTTTAAAAGCTTAAAAGCATATTATCAGCCGCAGATATACGCAGACTTTTTATCTGGTTCGACAAATCATGAACCGGACAATAGGAACCATCGCTCCGCGATAAATGAGCATCAAATGATGCATTCCTTCCACAAATTACCAAAAGAATTGATCCAACTGCAAACTACAATGGGTTTCTTATAATAATGAATTATCATCTTTGTAATATTTGTTTTTTGGGGTGACGGGAAAATTGTGAATAAAGCAGATTTAGCGGTACTAAACAGGTGTTCTTATAGAACTGATCGATTTTATTTAATATCATAAATTTCCAGGCGTACGATATATAGTAATTTAATTTAACAAGGCACAATATATTCTAATTTTATATAAATTAATATAATTATATATGGTTTAGCTTGACATAAAAACAATACAAACTTACGATATAATTCAAAATTACTCCCCTAAAATTGGTAACGTATTCTAACAAATGAGTAAAAACTACTTACGGCAAATTAGAGAATCTCTTATGCTGAGCAAAACCGAACTTGCTAAAAAGGCTAATATATCGCCTGGGACTATTACACGGATAGAACAAGGAATACCATGTAGAGTGGAAACAAAAAGAAAGATTATTTTGGCTTTAGGGTACAATCTGGCAGATAAGAAAAAGATATTTAGCGATTAAAACATTTTTTTCACTTTACATGCTCATTTAGGGATAAACCTGGCAAAGGCCCTTTCTTTAATTACTTTTTATGACGGAGCAAAATCATACGATATATTGTAGGCAGGGGTGTTTATTTGAAGGTATAATCCTTTATGTCAATAACCTGTAACGATCCAAAAGGGTATCATATTATGTCAGACGAATCTAAAAAGGTAGCGCACTATGAAAAACGCTTTGGAATCATAGCGATTGAAAAGGGGTTTGTCACGGAGGAAGATCTGATCCATGCACTCACGGTTCAGGTTCGGGAAGATATTGAAAAAGGGGACCACCGGCTTATTGGAGAGTTATTCTTTGATTTGGGAATTATGGATGCCAACCAAATAGAGGCAGTGGTCAAAGAAATCATTACTAAAAGAGCTTAAAAATATATCAGAAATAGATTCAGTGAGTTAAACGCCTCCGGCTTTAGGCTTCGCCTGAAGCCTAAAGGGGCAAACTATCCATCTATGGCCTGCGCCATCAAATCACCGACCACTTTTGAAAATCTTGAGGGGTTTTCCACCTTACCCCCTTCGCTGATCAAGGCCATGTCGAGCAACAGATGACAGTAATCCTTTAGAACGGGATCATTCTTGTCTTTTTCAAAGATAGTTTTTATCTTGTCAATCGCCGGATGATCAACATTCAATTCCAACACCCTTTTCGCTTCAGGCGCTTCCTTTCCGGAGGATTTTAAAATTTTTTCCATGTAAGCACTCATGTCATCGGCTTCTCCCGTCAAACAGGCCACAGAATTTTTCAATCGCATCGATGGTTTGACTTCTTTGATTTTGTCTTGCAGAGTCGCTTTGATATGCCCCAGCAGGGGTGTGTAGTTATCCTTTTTCTTATCATCGACCTTATCGATATCAAGGTCCCCTTTTTCGGTGCTTTTCAGGGTTTTCCCGTCATATTCGGTCAAAGACATGACGACCCATTCATCAATCGGCTCAGTCATTAACAGAATCTCATAGTCCTGCTCCTTGAGTTTTTCGAGGTGCGGACTATTAGTCAATGTTGAAAGATTATCGCCGGTAATATAATAAATATGCTTTTGATCAGGTTTCATGTTGGCGACATACTCTTTTAGCGATACCAGTTCTCCATCAGACTTGGTGGTTTTGTACCTGATCAGGTCTGCAATTTTGTCGCGCTTGGTCGCGTCCGTGTGAACACCTTCTTTGAGCACAGAACCGAATTCTTGGTAAAATTCTTCGTACTTGTCTTTTTCCATAGCGGCAAGCATTTCAAAAATCTTTTTCACAAGATTCATGCGTATGTTCATAACGAGCCGGTCCTGTTGAAGGATTTCCCGGCTGATGTTGAGGTTGAGATCCGGTGCATCCACAACGCCTTTAATGAATCTAAAGTATTCCGGTACCAGGTCTTTGCAATCGTCCATAATAAAAACGCGTTTGCTGTAGAGCTTGACACCATGCCCGCGTTCATGGCTGAACAGATCAAGCGGCGCTTTGGAAGGAAGATACAAAAGGGCGCTGTATTCGGTGGTACCTTCAAATTTCATGTGCAACTGCGTTAAAGGAGGATTCCAGTCATGACTTATATGTTTGTAGAATTCCGTATATTCTTCCTCGGACACATCTTTTTTGTCTTTGGCCCAGATGGCCTTCATGGAATTTAAGGTCTCTTCCCGGATAACCCTGCGAGTTGTTTCCCCGATGGTCTTGCCTTCTTTATCCTTAATTTGTTCATTTTCAGGTATAGGTTCATCCTTTTCAACATCCATAACAATAGGGTAGTTGACAAAATCAGAATGCTTTTTAACGATATTGCGGATAGTCCATTCATCGGTAAAGTCCTGCTCTTCTTTTTCTGCTTTTTTTAGCTCGAGGATTACGGTTGTTCCGCGGGAATCTTTGCTTGTGTCTTCAATGGTATAAGAACCGTCCCCGTATGATTCCCACTTGACGGCCTTTTCCGACCCCACGGATTTCGTGATCAGGGTAACTTTTTCAGCGACAATGAAGGCACTGTAGAATCCAACGCCAAACTGTCCGATCAATTCCGGCGCCAGTGTGTTGTCCTGGTGCAATTGTTCAAAGGCTTCCAAAAAGGCACTGGTACCGCTTTTTGCAATGGTCCCGATGTTTTCCATGACCTCATCATGGGTCATGCCGATGCCGTTGTCTGATATTTCAATGGTTTGCTTTATTCCATCGCCGGTCAGCTTAATCTTGAACTCGGTGTCGTCGCCAAGAAGCTCTGGCTCTACCTGAGCTTTGAAACGAAGTTTGTCAATGGCATCCGAAGCGTTGGAAATCAACTCCCTGAAAAAGATTTCTTTGTTAGAGTAAAGCGAGTTAATTATAATTTTTAAAAGCTGCTGCACTTCGGTCTTAAATTGATGGGTTTCTTTTTTGATGGCCATAGCTTCTCCTGAAAGTTTTATTATAAAGTAAAAGTTTGAAATATAATGGGAACAAATTCGCGTTTGTCAACCCCTGAAGCCGGGAGGGGCAGGCATGTCTCTCCGAGGCGTAGGCTCTACGAGCCGGAGGCCCATCGAAAATCCCGCCATGCGGGGAAGGATCAAAATTTTCAGGAGTAAAGAGAGTGCGTTTGCACTTTTTGACAAAAATGTGTAATGGTATCAAACAATATGGTGAAAATACCTAGAAAAGAGAAGCGGCGGGTGGCAGCATATAAGTATCAGCAGAATTCTGGTTATTTTGCCCAGATAGCTGAAGGTGTAAAAGAAGCAGGCGCGGAAGAACTGGCCGAATTAGGCGCCACAGACATTACTCTTGACTTTCGCGGAATTCATTTTAGGGCAGACAAAGCAACCCTGTATCGAATTAATTATTTGACAAGGCTTGTTTCACGGTGCCTTGCGCCGTTAATAGCATTCAATTGCCATGATACCGACACGTTGTACAAGAAGGCAAAACAGATAAGGTGGGAAGATTTCTTTGCCAAAGGCTATACATTTGCTGTGTCAGGAAATGTTTCCGACAGTGCTATTTCGCATTCAAAGTTTGCTGCTCTGCGTCTTAAAGATGCTGTTGCTGATTATTTTATGGAAAAAACCGGTAAGCGCCCTGATGTGTCAGTAAGGAACCCTGATATCCTGCTAAACCTTCATATCAGGCATGACAAGGCAGCCATAAGCCTCGATACTTCGGGAGGCGCGCTTCACAGGCGAGGATACAGAGAAGAGACCGTCTCGGCGCCTATGCAGGAAACTGTCGCGGCAGCGATTATTCGATTTGCCAAATGGGACGGGTCTCTCTCTTTATATGATCCTTTGTGCGGTTCGGGAACACTTTTGTGTGAAGCACTTATGCGGTACTGCAACATTCCTGCGAGTATTTTTAGAAATAAATTCGGTTTTGAATTTCTACCTGACTTTGACGGCTCTGTCTGGAAGCAGGTTAAAAAAGAGGCTGACGGAAGCATCCGGGAACTGCCGCAAGGGCTGATTGCAGGCAGTGATGTGTCCAAAAAAGCTGTCAAGGCGGCGAGGACAAACATAATGGGGCTTCATTACGGAAAGAATGTAAGCGTTGAACGGGCTGACTTCAGAAAGTTACCCGCCATTGAAGGGCAGGTAATTGTAACAAATCCTCCCTATGGCATTCGAATGGGGGCAGATGAGGACCTGGAAGGACTTTACAAAGATCTCGGTGATTTTCTTAAACAGAAATGCAAAGGCTCAACCGCTTATATTTATTTCGGAGAACGGGGGTATATAAAAAAAATAGGCCTGAAAGCATCATGGAAAAAACCGATCATGGCAGGTGGGCTTGACGGCAGACTGGTTAAATACGAGCTGTACTGAACTGCAGCGAGCAGACCTGATGAGTCCATTTCGGCAAGATCTTGACATCTTTATTAAAGGATGGGTAAACTCAAATAAGCACTTGGTAGCTTCTCAATAACCTTTTAGGAGGTACTTTAAGCCATGCGTTCAAAAATATTAAAGCAGAATATTGAAACCCTGCCCCACCGGGCATTAATGATGTCTGCCGGTCTTAAGAAAGAGGACTTTGATCCGGAAAAGCCGCTTGTTGGTGTTGCCAACAGCTATAACAACATTATACCCGGCCATATCCATTTGAATGAACTTGCCCGCGAAGTCAAACGCGGTATCCGCGATGCGGGTGGTGTGCCCCTGGAATGGGGAGTGCCCGGTGTTTGTGACGGCATCGCCATGTTTGTGGAAATGCGGCTTAGTCTCCCCAGCAGAGAGCATATCGCCGATAACATTGAAATCATGACCCTGTCACACTCCATGGACGGCTGGGTCGGTATAACAGGCTGTGACAAAATTACTCCGGGGATGCTAATGGCGGCGGGACGTCTGAATCTGCCCGCAATTATGTTGACCGGCGGACCGATGAAGGCCAATATTATCGAAGGACAGAAATGCCACCCTATCCAGGGGTTCGGTCTTGTCGGCCAGGTTAAAGCCGGTAAGCTGTCAGCCGCAGAAGCTGAAGAACTGCTTCCGCAGATGGTCTGCGGCGCAGGATCATGCGTGGGTCTTTATACCGCCAATACCATGGCGGTTGTAACCGAAGTACTGGGCATGTCGCTGTCGAAATGCAGTACCACTTTAGCCGTGGATCCCCTTAAGAAAGAACAGGCCTATGAATCCGGAAAATCGATTGTAGAGTTGGTCAAAAAAGATATTCGTCCAAAAGATATCATGACCGAAAATGCGTTTGCCAACGCCGTCAGAGTAGACATGGCCATGGGAGGTTCCACCAACGCGGTCCTGCATATCCCGGCCATTGCCAGAGAAGCCGGCATAGACGTCGATGCTGCCGTGTTTGACAAAATATCAAGCCAAACGCCGAACATCTGCTCGATTATCCCGGCGGGAACTCATGAGATGGCTGATATCGACCGCGCCGGAGGCATTCCGGCTGTTTTGAACCGTTTGAAGGCGATGCTCAAAGACTCCCCCACCGTAAACGGAATATCGATACAGCAGATCGCCGCCAAAGCTGAGGCAACAGATGATGATGCGATCAGATCTGTGGATAATGCCTACCATTATGAAGGCGGTATTGCGGTATTAACGGGTAATATTGCCAACAGTGCCATCATCAAACAGACGGCCGTTGGCAAGGAAATGCTGGTTCACTCAGGGCCTGCCAGGGTGTTTTATACCGAAAAGACCCTGCTGGATGCCATCGAAGCCCATCAAATCAACGAAAATGATGTGGTGGTGCTGCCCTTCCAGGGACCGGCCGGTGCTCCGGGAATGCCCGAAATGTTAACCCCTACCGATGCCCTCAAGGGTGCCGGATATAAAAAGGTAGCTTTAATCACCGACGGTAGATTCTCAGGTGCTACCACAGGGCCTTGCATTGGTCACGTTGAGATGGAGGCCTATAACGGCGGAGCCATCGGCGCTATAAAAGACGGAGATATTATCGAGATAGACATCCCTAATAGAAAACTGCAAGTTCAACTGAGCGAGGAAGAGATTCAAGCGAGGCTAAAGGGCCTTACTGTTCCGGAAAGAAAGCTGACGCCGTTGCTGGATGCATACAGGCAAAAATATGCCGGCCTTAATTGCTACGGAAAGTAAAGAACCCTGGTCCAGAGGACTAAGCTTTGGTTTCTTACCATAGGGTACGCCTATCTCAACTGGAGCAAATTAAATTCCAAATAACAAACAATTTCCACTGACCAAAAGGGGAAATCCCAAATAACAAAATACAAATAACAAATAAATTCCAATCGTTCGACCTAGAGGCTCTCGACAGGTGACCGAAAAAACAAATAACAAACAAAAGAATAAAAAAATAGTTT
>JAQYVG010000126.1 GCA_030145595.1 Desulfobacterales bacterium
GTAGACCGTCAGAAAAGCAAAAACAGCCGAGATTTGAAATGTCGTGTTTTGTGAGTTCAAAGTGAGAATGTTTTTGTAGCTGTAAATATAAAATTAGTGTAAAGACCATAAGAGAAAACTCCCCGACTCCTGATATGTTTAAAGCGGCGCAGCCGCGTTTCATAAAATCGGGAACCGATTTTATTGCCCGAAGGGAAGTTCTTTAAAGAAGCCTTTAAGCTGTTCTTCCAAAGATTTGGATTCACCTTTCTGCTTATCGCCGCCCAAAAGTCTTTCCCGCAGTTTTGGAAGCTCTTTTTCGATCCTTTGTTTTAAAAGGCCTTCCAGATCAGGACGAAACTCCGGCGAAGAAAAACTTCCGCTAATCAGTACAGGCACCATGATACCGGAACGCTCTTTGGTATCACCCTGCCCTTTGAGTGTACCAACAAACTTGGGCTCGACTCTAAAATTAAGGGCCTCTGTGACCAGATCGGCTTTCCCGGCCGCCGACACTCGCAGCAGGGGTGACAGAAGCCTGGTTTTGGATGTTTCAATCAGCCCGCGTTTAATAGTAAACGGGACGTGAAATTCGGCAAAATCCGTTTTGGGCTTTTCAGTACCTTGCTCGACCTGGCCAAAGGTGGCTTTAATATTGCGAACCATTCCCGCCAAATCGATCCCCTTAACAGCGCCGTTACGAAACAGCAAATCTCCGTTACCGCTGATGGTCTTTTTAATCGTTGCGGGCACATCCCCTGACAGGGCCATGTTTATTTCAGCCTTTAAAGTCCCTTCCAAAAAGTCCTTCTTGAGGACATCATTGAGCAAGGGACCGGCCTGGATTCCTTTGGCATCTATATTAAGCTTGGTCTTGGGAGTATTTTTCTTTACGTTCAACGATGCTTTACCCGCAACACCACCTTGATATAATGCCATGCTGAAGGGAGCCAGATTAAAGATGCCGTTTTTTCCGGTAATTTTGAGACGAACATCCTCCATTTTGGCGTTCTTGATTTTAAGTTTTCCAATTTTGACAGCCCCGTTTATGACCAGCCGCCGCAAGGGAGCGTAGTCAACCTTTTTTTTGTCAGGCTTTGCTGCTTTGACTTTTGGTTGATTTCCTGATGCTTTGGTTCTTGAAGCACTTTTTGAGGTTTTGACCTTGGAAACGTCTTCTGAAGGTTTCTTTTCACCTGGCGCCGGCAGATATTGATCCAGATCAATTTTGTCAAGATCGACATCAAAGGTTACATTCGGCTTGGAAAACTCTTTAACGCTGACGAATAACTTCAACTTGGATGCATCGAAATCCACAACACCGTCTGACACCGATATACGCTGATTATCTCCCTCAACCCTGGCCTTGAAAGCCACGCTGCTCAGGGCCTTGGGGCCAGAGGTTTTCACAGGGAAAGGTTGCCCCAAGGTCGCCAGCAGTTTGCGGGGCGAAAATGGGGATACCTGCACGTCAAGCTGGAACCGTGGTTTAGCGACAGGATCAATAACCCGTCCTTTCAGGCTGACTTCCAGTTGCTCCAGCGCTTTGAAGACCACATCCAGGGGCACGTCCCCTTTACCAAGGTCCTTCCCCAAAGGTCCCAAACTGCCTTGCAGGGACAGAGGCATGTCATCCAGCCGTGCGGCAAAAATAATTTTAAAAGGGCGTTCCAGGGAAACATCCTGAAGTTTAAAGTTAACATCTGAAATTTCTCTGCGCCGGCCTTTGGTATGATCAATCCAAAGAACAGACCCTTGGGTGACTGCAAAATCTCCCACGGCAATAGACTTGAGCTGGAGTTCTTTTCCGGAATTGTTTGCGGATGATTTTGACTTCTCCGGCGGAGACCCCTCCCCGGACTTGTTTGCTGGTGGCTGGGACTTTGCCGGTGGAATTTCGGGTTTGATCGCACCCGGTCTTTTTTTGGCAAAAATCCAGTTGGCCCGTCCGTCTTTACTCTTTTCCAATACAATGCGGGCCCCTTTAAGCAAAAAATGTTTTATCTGGATATCCTTGAACATTAGTGGGAAAAGCTTTACGCGCACCTCAAAGGAATTCACGGTTACAAAGTCCTTTTCATCGAACCCCGGCAGGCTCCCCAACTTGAGGTCGGAAAATGACACTCCCGCCCAGGGAAATAAGGAAAGACGCAGATCATCCCCCACCGAAAACGTGCGGCCGGTAGCATCGGCAACCCGCTGTTCAATCTGAGGCTTGTATTTTTTAACGTTTACAAATCTAGGTATGAGAAGCAGGGCCGCAATTATAGCCACAATCAGGCAGCCGCCGATTATCGTTATCCATTTTAACATTCGCATCATGTTTTACCCCCAACTATTATAAGCTTAAAACTCAATTGAGCCGAAGATCAATTTACCTTAGCTGCTTTTGATATACAAAGGGATGGGGTGCAATGCGCACCAGATCGTGCCTTGCATCAGGCAAGGCTTCATGGGACCCTATTACTAATAATCCGGAAGGGGCAAGGCTTTTCAGCACATTGCTCAGAGCATTTTTCTTCAACCGGTCTTCATAGTAGGTAAGTACATTGTTCCTCAAAAATATGATATCGAAATTCGAGCCGGGAGGATTTAAAAGCAGGCAATGTATTTTAAAGGCCACGTCTTTGGCAAGTGAAGTTTTAATTGCATATTGATTTTTACTTTTTTGCCGATGAAAATATTTTGAGATAAGCTCTTTTTTTACTTCTTTAAGGCTGCCGGCGGAGTAGACTCCGGTCCGGGCTCTTTCCAGGTAGGCAGGATTAATATCGGTAGCCAGCACTTCAAGCTTTGGAAGATTATCATAACTTTTTTTCAGGCCTTCCCAGACAATCTTGAAGCTATAGACCTCATCTCCGCAGGCACAGCCGGCAGACCAGACTTTAATTTTTCCTGCCCGGGATTCAAGCATCTCAGGAAGCAAATTTTTTTCAAGGGTGTGCCAAAATTTGCGATCTCGAAAAAAACGGCTGATGGAAACGGTCAGCAGCAGTTCACACTCCTGCCGGGTTTCACGGCTTTGGTCGATTTTAGCCAGATAAGCTTCCATATTCCGGCATCCCAGTTGATGCATGTGCCGGTTTATGCGCTTTTTAACCCCCTTCCTGACCTTGCGGTAACCCGACCATGAATACCCGAAATGACTAAGCAGTTGACGAAATTGTTGATCATCCATTGGATCAGTCTAAAAATCTTCCATATCGAACTCCTTAAAATCGAACCAGTAACCGGTCTTACTTATATAATCGAGTTCGGCCTGAACAGCATTGACGTGCGCATCTTCAATTTCGAGAAAGCGGGCAAACATTTGCCGGCCCTCACCGGACATTTCATCAACCATCTTTTGATAAAAATTGCTGGTTTCAACTTCGACTTTTAAAGCCTTGCTCAGCATTTGCTTCTCATCTTTGAGGTCGTCCCGGGCCATCCTTTCTTCCAGCCTAGCGACTTCTTTTAAGATGGTTTCGCGCGAGGGAATTATGGACTCCAGTTTTTCAACCTTTAATTTGCCCGTCTCCTGCCATATTTCGAGTCTGCTCTCCAGGTAATCCACGTGGCGCTGCTCATCATCTCCCAGCGCCTGGAAGATGCGCCGGCCGACCGGATCAGAAGCCTTTGCGGCTGACTCCACATAAAGGTCCCTGATTCTTATTTCATATTCAATGGCTGTTTTGATGGCCTCTTCGAGTGTCATCTGGCCTCCTTTTATAATTTAAACTTGAATTCGGTAAAAACAAATTCTAAATTGATTATCAAGCTATCAATTTCCGTGCAAATTGTAAAGCTGCAACCAAACAGGGCTGATCAATTCAGCTTTTTGCAAATTCATCAAGGGAGAGCAACCAATGCATACGGAGCGGTTTAAGTTTTTGAAAAAAGATTATGTGCAGGGATTTCCGGCGGACTGCGGATTTGAAGTCAACAAGGTGGATTATGGATATTTTGAATCCCGCCTGAAAATCGACCCCAAACACAGCCAGCAGGACGGATTCGTGCATGCCGGAGTAATCGCCACTATGGCGGATCATACCGGCGGCTATGCCGCTTACACCACTGTCTCTGAAAATGAACGCATCTTAACCATAGAATTCAAAATCAATTACTTCAAGCCCGCTATCGGTGAATTTTTGGTCTGCCGCTCAAAAGTCATCAACAACGGTAAAACCATCAAAGTCTCAGAATCTGAAGTGTTCTCTATCTCCGCGGGTCAAGAAAAGCTGGTATCCAAAGCGATGGTCACCTTAATCGCCGTATCGGCTGACAGCATAAAAACGACCTGAATAAGTCTCCAGCTCTGCGTCTCTTGAAAACTGACGAATTCGTATCAATTCGAATTTTTTAATGTTTTCAAGAGCTCCATTCGAATCTGCAGATGAGATTCTATTCAGCGGCGATACGCATTACGTATCACAAACATTTAAGGGCTTTGCGGCGCCAGGATAAATTGCAGGTATCTGTAATGCGGCTTTTCAGCGGACGCGTCTTCTTGCGCCCCGCTGCAAGAGCATGATTTGGCCCCATCCTTATGAGTCCACTGATTGCAGGAGCACAGGCTTTATATCGACCACCGGCGTTCCATCAATCGCTTCTATCGGTCTCACCTTCAATCTGTTCCCAGTGATTTCCAAAACCGTAACTCGGTGTAGGCCAAGTGGATTTGGTCTATCAGAAGACCGTGTAGAAAAGACACCAGTCATAGGCTTGCTCTTGTCCCTGCGGGGGTGTAACTTCAATATGTCACGATGAGCCTTGTGAAACCATGTAATCAAGATTATTTCACTACCAACTGAAATGCCTTCTAGTCCCTCTGCAACCGCCGAATTCACTTCGACCCATGCATCGGGTGCTCCTTCGTATCCTTGGCGAGGTGCTGCCTCGCGATTGACCAGTTCGGACCGTATGGCCCCAATTGGCTTGATCTCATAATTGGTTTCGCTCATACCTCGTCCTTTCTGCGCTGCTGTGGCTTGAGGCTTAACATTAATATTATACTGACGGGTTATATGGCTTGTTTTATAACGGAAACAGAGTAATTATTATTCAGAAGTTGATTATTTTGAAAATATATTTCATGCAAAAATATATTCCGATTATTAAAAAAAGCAAGCCGGTTATACGTCTCAGCCACAATTCCACAGCAGCAAGTTTGTTGAAAAAAATTCCTGCAAAGCGTGAAAAATAGGAAATGATTAATGAAAACAATAAAACAGGAAGTGCCGTACCAACTCCGTAAAGAAACGGCAGAACCAGCCTCGATTCATATTTCAATGAAAGGGGAATAATGCTCCCGAAAAAAAGCGCAGCAGATATCGGACAGAAAGAAAGCGCAAAAATGAATCCGAGAATACATGCGCCGACAATATTGCCGTCCACCAGGCGTTTTTGAAAATTCTCGCTGAAACTTAATCCGCCGAAGTTGAACGACAAGATTTCTAAAACAAACAAGCCTACGATTATCAGCAAGGGACCGAGAATCTTGTTCATATTTTCCTGAAGAAAAAAAGATATTTCAGGAACTGAAAGAAGACTGATCACGATTATGAAGCTGATGACCACATAAGCAAATGCCCTTCCGATTGTATAAAAAAAGCCCGCAATCAGAGTGCCGTAAGAGTTTTTTATCTGCTTTCCGATATATGTGGTAGCGGCGATGTTGGTGGCAAGCGGACACGGACTGATCGAAGTGAGAATGCCGAACCAGATTGCGGAAAATGCAGGAATAAGAATGCTTTCCATCATCAGTTATCCATATAATTTTTTACTTGCTGGGTGACGTAGGCGGAAAATTCTTCCTGATCCCTGAGAAGTAGCCACACCTTGTCCAAATTTTTCCATTTCGTTTGTTTTTCGCCTTTCACCTCTGTGATTATCAGCGATTTGGTGAACAGACTGTATTCCTTGACAAAATGCCTGTTTTCCGGTTTGTCGACATTTACAGGTTTCCATAACAGCCTGTCTTCTTTCAGTGCTTTCAGAAAAGAGTGTTTTATTGCTTCATAAGACCATTTTTCTATTTTTGTACATGAAGGACAACGGTATGTGCCGTGAAAATAATAGACTATGACTCTTGCTCTTTCAGATGAGATTTTCGTATCTTTTTCAGCGGCTCCTGTTTGACCTGTCAGAAAAATAAGAACAGCAAATACGACGAAAACATGTTTCCTAGCCTTTCCCATTGATTGAATTACTCCTTTCTTAAACCATCAATAATAATGCGTTTTCTGATATTTGTATCAGATTTTAATAAAAGCAATATAACTAGAGATTATATAGTTTTTTCTTTGCTATTAGAGTTAAAAAATTTCTGTATAACATGTAATTTATAATGTTATCCAGAAGCATCCTGGCATTATTTGCTAACCGGAAATCCCCAGGCTTTCATTTATACTGTGCAAAAACGTATTTAAAGTAAAATATGAAGCGCGTGAATTCCAGATACCTTGCAAAACCAGCAGATATCATAACCCGCTGAAGTTTATAAGATATGTTAGAGATATCTGGATTCATAACGACCACGATAACCTGCGGTGGCGTAGCGAATCGAAGGCGCCACCAAGTTTATCATTTTGTTATCCGAATCGTCGACTCATTGACACAGGCGTCACTTGTAGCCTTTGAAATCCTGACCGGGTTTGATGTTGGGATACTTCTGCATGCTCTGTGCGAGTTCTGTCAAAATATGCGACTTCGCGTCGTGCTACAGAGTCGAGTAGACCATGGGAACCTCCCCCTCAGTCTCTCACAGACACGGACGTGAACCTCTCGATTCATCCGGCTCCTCTTATCCAGTCGATAGATAATAACCAGCCATCGACCTTGTCTTATATGAATAGTTCCTCCCATTTCTGGTTGACCCATTTAATAAGACCGGACAAGCTAACCCCTTCGCTCCATCTCCATTACAGAGACTTCATCACTACTACAAGTTAGTCCGCCCCTGTGCCTCGCATCGGTACTCTCATTCTCGTGGGATCTCCACTTGAATTTCTCCCTTAACATCGAAACGACAGGTTCCCACGTTCCATGCAAAAGCCTAACTCAGATTCACGCCACCTTTACGCCGGAGGCCGCTTAGGCAGTAAACAGGTTTCCCCTAAACTCATCCTGGACCCAATATAGAAGCCCAGTTTTGACCTCGTCCATAATCTTTCGACGCCTCATCGAATGGTTCGCTTGCGCTCGTCTCTCTGAGTCCTACCTGCCACGATCCTCTGCCGTGACTTTTCCTAAACGCTCACTACCCTGGCTCTTTACCAACGCAGCTTTAGGTGGTTTGAAGCCTGCTCCTGCAAACCGGCTCCGGGGGGCCCGCCCCCATCTTTTGCACAGTTGCGCACACTTTATGAAAAAGTGCGCTCGTGGCGCACTATATTGAGATTATCTTCAATTTTTATTGACTTGTAAAACTGACGATCCCTTGCCTGTATTGATAGGCAACATCAAATCAATATCATAGAAGATGTGGTTTGGGAATCTTGATTTTTTTGGGGTCTGTTTTTTGCAGGATGTAAGGCAGTTATGTTGTCAGTTTAATTATGTTGTGACTATTTTATTCTCCTCATCTAGTTCTTTTTCTCTTATTCCTAAAAAAAATAAAAAATCCATCTAATTCTTTTAATTCCCTTTCCATCTAAATTTTTTCCTGGTAATTTATATGTTGAAGATATAAAGTAAGTCTATAGAGGAAAATTGACCACATTATGGATGTCGCAGGAAGCCTTATTGGCTGGGCCTCAGGAAAAAAGAGGAGTAATAAATATGACCCTTGAATCCCTGAGAGAGAAAAAAACCCGAGCTCCGGTACTGTGGCTTTAAAGTCACTATACCAATCTTATAGGGTAACAGTAAGGCAGCGAAGAGGTGCCCCCAGTCATTGATAATTATGTTGCAAGTTTTATTACAAATATGCAACTAATTCTATAACCTGCTATTATTAATGCAAATCCGAACTTCCACAGCCACTTCTATAAAACCTTATATTTTCAATGGGATAGATCAACTCGCAACATAAAGGCAGACATCATGCATTTTGGTTTCAAAAGCCAAAACGCTATATATGGGATTTTCTGGCATCAGCCCAGACTTAAAGATGAGGATCTACTCAGACGTGGTACTCGTTACGTATCACAGGCATTTAAGGGCTCTGTGGCGCCAGGATATATAGCAGTTATCAACAGTTTCGCTGGGTCTGTGATTAGTTGGAGATATCGTCGGTTTTGCACCAAAATCCACTACCACAATATCTGGAATGACAGACCAAAAATAGAAAGGCGTGGACTGTAAATACCAAATATTTTCTCCTTCTCTTTAACTTTTATTTCACTATTTCAAAATCTCCGGGTTTCCAACTTTTATCAAACCATGCTTGTAGCGGACCGTATAATCTTAATAATACGTGAAAACCCTTGTTTGGCATGGTTTGCACCCAGTTGCCTTGTTTGCCTTTCGGGGCTGTTGGGCCAAAGTAAACAGTGACAGAGCCATCTTTGTTCATTTTTAGTCCTTTAGCATTGCCATCCAAGCCACCGGTTTTCTGGTCAGTTTCCAGAATTGAACGAGTCTGGGTGTCATACACCATAAACGACCAGAAGTCTTTTGCCGGAATAGGTCCGGGCAGGGTTACCGTGTATCTCTTACCACCGTCAAGCATTTTACCTTTTGCATCCGTTGATGCAATTTCATACACGGAGCCAGAACCTACTTGTGGTTTAACCATAAATGGTGTGATACCTGTCGCGAAAAAATGCATACCAACACGATCATCTAATGCACGTGCACCATTTTTATCAAGAAATTCATGACTACCTGATGCCAGTGGTGAAAACCATTGACGATCCGGGTAAAAATAAACGTCTTTATTCCGCGGCTTAAACATAATAGCCCGCGCCGCGGCATTACCAAGCGCCGCAGCTTCTTTTAGAATGTTTTTCATTCTCGCATCCGGGTTAAACGGCTGGCCTTTTTTAATACCAATCGCCGCTGCCAGACCTAAAAACTCAGGGTCACCTGAATTTTCGGGTTCATACTGGATGACCTCATTTAGCTCATCGTAAAAGCTCGCGTCATTTGCATGAATTGTGTTGTATTTTTTATTTGACAAGTTAACAAATTCATTTGCTTCAGGATTGTTGGCTTGTGCAAGCGGATATATTTTGAATGTTTTTTTAAAACGGGCAATGGCTTGATCATTTTTTCCCGGCTTAGCCACTGCACGAATAAGCATCCAGTGGCGATATGTTTTGGTTTTTAGAACAAAGTAACCTTTTGGGATTTCACCTTTGTAATCAGAGCCCACTACCAGGTATTTTCCCCCTTTGCCTCTATCTGGTCCTCCCATCCCTACATCGCCAACGTACTTGAAGTACGCATCATCAATTAAGCCAATAACTGGCACAGAGAGTTCAAAAACAACCGGACCATTCTTTACGTCTATTTCTACGTGTATGTAGGGGGTTGTTGTCTGCGGCGTTAACCATAACGATCTTGCATTCATTAACTGCTCAGTGATGCCGATACCTTTATTTGGCACTATGCCAATTTCACGATGACAATGTAACATGCCATACATGGATGCTGTCGCCATACCGCTTTCAAATAATTGAACTGCACGAGACGTGTCTAAATAATCGTAAACATTTTTCAGTGTTTCATCGGTTGGGAAACCGTCAACAAATTTTAATTCCCCTATATACTTAGTCTGAACAGAATCTGGGG
>JAQYVG010000127.1 GCA_030145595.1 Desulfobacterales bacterium
CGGAATAACAACTATATGCCTGTGGTTATTTTTTTCGCATGCCTTGATCTTGAACAAAAATCCTCATTTATGGATGGGCACTACCTAACACATATAGAGAATACCAAAAGGGAATCAATATCTCAATATTTATTTATGGTTAGGGCTAATGTCGGGTTTTGTGGGAATAAAAAACCCGGGCCAAAACCCGGGTTATAGATTATTTCGAGGATTAATACGCCTTAGGCGTATTAAAATTTGAGCCTGACCCCAGAGTAATAGGTCCGCCCGGTGGAATCCTCCGAAGGAGGTCCGCAAGGCGGAATTCCATTGGGCAAGCATTCCACAGGGCCGGCACAGAAATCGGACAAAAAGGGGGCCTATTCCTCTTTTGCCAACTCTTCGATTTGCGTTTGTACTGTTTTTATCTCCTCTAAAAGCTCCTGCTCGTATTTTCTCAGAACGGCAACCTTATCTTCGGCTGCATTCACTTCGGCTTTGCGAAACTGCCCGGTTCCTTTACACCCGCAGGTGCAGACCGTGGAAATAAGTTCCCCGCATTTTTCAAGTGCAACCGGGTCTATCTCATATGGTATCCAGTAGCCTTTGCGCTCATTTCTAACCAATCCGGCGTGCCTGAGAATTTTCAGATGTTGCGAAACGGCCGAGGGCGTGATGCCCAGATTCTCTGACATCTCATTGGCACCGAGAGGTCCTTTGTGCTTCAAAAGCTCCAGGATCTTAATGCGGGATTCTACACCCAAAACTTTGAATAATTCGGCTTGTTTTTTTTCCATAACAGCGACCTAATTTAGCATTGACTTAAATACTACGTCACGGCTGCGTGCATGTCAAGTATGTTTTACCCAAGCTGAGCGTTTTAAATTTTAGAAATGAATAAATTTAATAATCTTTTTAAGGAATTCTGTTTATTTGAATTTCCAAAATTTAAAACCCAACCCGGACAAGCCGGACCAAAAATATTTGCCACAAAGACACCAAGACACAAATATCAGTTATCCTTACTGATCACTTCTTACTGATGACTGCTCACTCTTGATTGCCTTGGTGCCTTCGTGGCTGAACTGTTACAGTTTCTGTTCCATCTTCTTGAAAAACATAACTATTTATGCGATACCTAAATCTGAATCAATTAATTTAAAACGGAGGTATTATGTTGTCTGCTGTTGAACTAAAAGAACAGGTAAAGGCCATGGGAGCGGATCTGGTCGGCGTAGCGGCAGCCGATGCACCTCTTTTACAAGAGCATGGCGAAGAGCCTGCAAAACTTTTACCCGGAGCCCGATCACTGGTCAGCATAGGTGTTGCGCTGAACAAAACCGCCGTCTGCTCCGGCAATATGCTTCTGAACCGCTATGATTCCATGTGTGTATATGAGCGCATTAATCAGATCAGCCTGGAAACGACACGCCTGCTGGCAAAAGAAGGTGCCAAAGCGGTCGGCATACCACCGTATTTGCCGGTCGATATGGGGGCTGAGACCAAAGGCATGCAGGGAGAAATTAATCATAAAACCGTTGCGGCCATTGCAGGTCTGGGCGGCATTGGATTAAACCGGTTGCTGGTCAGCCCGGATTTCGGTCCCTTTGTGCGCCTGGGAACGATTGTTACCGATGCTTCCTTGCAAGCTGATCAGACCCTGAATGAAAATCCTTGTGACCAATGTGAATCCTGTCGGGCGGCCTGCCCGGTGGAGGCCATCGGAGAAGGGGGCGATTTGGATTATCGTGCCTGTGCATCCCATGCCGTGCGCAGCGGCCTGCCCAATGTGATTGCCGCTATGAGAAAATTGCCGGGAGTGGACGACAAGGCAATCAAAGGTATTGTCTTTAACCCCGATTTCTGGGACGTCTGGCAAGCGACTGTTTCCGGTGTTTTTTACAACTGCTCCGAATGCATGGCAGCCTGTCCGGTCGGCTCCGATTAATGGATTTTTCCCAACCACATATTCTAAAACGAACCGGGCTTAAGGTTGGACGATTAGGGCTTGGTGCCGGATACGGTGCTCCGGCAACCGCATATGAAGAAGCCTTCGAAAGAGGATGCAATTATTTTTATTGGTTATCTCGTAAGCCCGGCATGCAAGATGCCATCAAGAATATCTGCCGCCAGGGGAAGCGTGACCAATTAATTGTAGCTGTTCAGAGTTATTCTCGTTCCGCTTTGTGGCTGGAAATGTCTATAAAAAAAGCCTTGAAATCCTTATCGCTGGATTACGCGGACATCTTGAATTTAGGTTGGCACAACCAGTCGCCTTCCAAAAGGATTATAGATAAGGCTTTGGAAATGAGGGAAAAGGGGTATTGTCGCTTCCTGGGTCTGTCCGGCCACAACCGGTCGCTATTTCCCAAACTGGCCGAAAAAGGAATTTTCGACGTCTTTCATGTCCGCTATAATGCCGCCCACAGGGGCGCGGAGCAAGAAACCTTCCCCTATATGCAAGGTGAAGATAAACCCGGTGTCGTCACATTCACTGCCACACGCTGGGGCCAACTTTTAAATCCCCGCAAAATGCCCCCGGGCGAACTTCCGCCTTCGGCAACCGACTGCTATCGCTTTGTCCTTTCTAATCCTGCTGTGGATCTTTGTTTGTGCGGCCCCAAGAATACTAAACAAATAAGAGAGGCTTTACGATCTTTGGATCTAGGCCCCATGGATGAAGCTGAGTTGCAGCGCATGCGCAAGATCGGGGACCACATTCGCAGCAAAGCAATTAAATTTTTTTGACCAAAGTCGGCAATTCTTTAATTTGACATTTTGGTTCTGATATCCAAAAACACAACCTTTAATCTCACGCAAAGGGAAAAGATACATAGCAGACAAGACAGGCTTTGGATTGAAGATTCGAAACCCCAATCAATTCCGATATTGAGGTGACCTGGATTTACGAAAAGGCAGGCATCATGCATTTTGGTTTCAAAGGCCGGAGCGCAATATATGGGATTTTTTGGCCTCAGCCCATCCCTAAAGATGGTGGCCTGCTCAGGTGTGGTACTCGTTAAGTAAAGTTTTTAAAGCAAAAAGGATAGGCTTTTGGTTTTATAAAGATAGATGTTATCTTATAAAATGTAGGCATCTGGTGTTTATATGTATCGAGCAGGCTTGCGGCAATCTTTGCCCCCTTTATCAAGTCTCGCATTAGCTTGTCTCGTAACGGATCAATTTTATCCTTGAAAAGTTGTTTGACTTGCGGTCCCTCTTTAATCCCGGCGCTTGGCGTGGCTCTGCGCAATATGCCCGCAACTTGGTGCAATTGGTTGGTTAACTCAAGGAAAAGACCGAGTTGCTCTTTTTCACCAAAAGTTATCGCCATTTTTTTATGGATTTTGGCAGATGTGAGAAGCCCAGTCAATTCTCTGCTTAAATGCCGACAATCCTCAATTGTAAGATCAAGATCCCTGTCTGTGCACCCTGTGTTTTTATAAACATGAAGATTCTTAAAAATGTGATATATTTCATCACAAAAACCAGCGACGTCAAGAAGTACTTCGTTCCTAAGTTTGAACGTTTCGGAAACGTGTAAAAAAACAACTGCCAATATTGAGGCAATGAGTGCACCGATTAGTACTGAGAAAAGTTGTTCCATAATTTATAAGTTTATTAATTTCTCCCAAAACAGATGCTGATTTATTCACTTGGTAAAACATAAAAGAACACCGACATAAATTGACAAAAACTTCCATTTAAAACAAACAGATGGAAGATAGCGTGATTGAATTTTATTTTTTTAATGCTGTATAAAATTGCACCAATTGTGTAAGATATTCCTCCTGCCAATAGCCAAAGTAAACCTTCTAAGGGTAAATTATTAATTAATGGTTTTATGGCAAAGACGACAATCCAACCCATTAAAACATACATTATAGTCGAAAGTAAATTATATTTCCCTGTATAGAAAAGTTTCAAAATTATTCCAGTTAAAGCCAATCCCCAAGAAATACCGAAAATCACCCAACCAATTGTACCCTTTAGAGTAACAAGTGTAAAAGGGGTGTAAGTTCCAGCAATGAGAACATAAATAGATGCGTGGTCAATGATTTTTAATCTGTTTCTTAACTCTGACTTTTTAGCGCTGTGGTAAAAAGTGGAAGCAGCATATAATATGATTAAACTTGCTCCGAAAATGCTAAAACTAACAATATGCCAAACGTCTCCATGCAGATTTGCATGCGCAACTAAAAGTACGAAAGCAACAATGCTTAAAATGAAACCGATAGCATGAGAAATGATGTTAATTTTTTCTTCTATTGGCGAGTAGTATTTTATTCCTTCTATATCTTTCATTTAATCAATGTCTTTTGTTTATATTTTTCAATGACTACTAATGGAAGCGAAATAAATAACTTGCAATCAGTTAATTGAAAATATTTAAACGATATCCGTAACCACAATTTATATCAATAGGTTGGGGTTATTTGATTATTATTAAAATGCAAGATTGCTTGCCTAAACCAACGGGTGACATCAAACTATTATCATAAACGATTCGGTTTGGGAATCTTGCATAGACAATCTTGAAGGATTCAGGTGCTATCGTTCTGCCAGCTTGGCTTCTGCGGTCATTTCCTTTCCCTGGCGCCGAAAAGTGATGGAGATCCTGTCGCCGGGGTTTAGTGACTTAAGGATGTCGGCCAGTTCTTTGATGTTGTGGACGGCATCGGAACCTATCGCGACAATTACATCGCCTTGCCTGAGCCCGCACTTCTGGGCCGGCGAACCAGGCACAACCCCTGAAAGCCGGAATCCATCCCCTTGAAAGGCGAAATCCGGGATTGTGCCGAGGCTGACTTTGCGCTCCTTTTTTGAGGTTATCTTATTGCTTGGAGCAGGCGTTAAGTTGTTGGTCATGGGTTCCTTGCGTCCTGCTAGATATGCAATGACCTCCTTGGATACGGATGCGACCTTTAAAAGCCCGCCGGCATCCAACTTGTCGGCCGTGTCGGTGGGATGGTGATAGTCTGTGTGGGGTCCTGAAAAAAGTTGCACCGCCGGAACGCCGGCCTCTTGAAAGCTATGCTGGTCGCTCGAGTCGAGTTCTTCAGACACCACTTCCACATCGACGCCGCTAACATAGCCGGCCCCCCTAAAGATGTGGACCCACTCTCTAGCCGAACCGGCACCTAACACAAGCAGTTTCTTTTTCCCCAAACGTCCTACCGTATCCAGGTTGAGCATCCCGATGCACTGCCCCACAGGGTAGTGTTTCCGGCTGGCCACATAATGCCTGGAGCCTTTTCTTCCGGCTTCTTCTCCGGTAAACGCAACAAACACCACACTGCGCTCGGGGTTGAGGTTTTTACCAAGCACGCTTGCAAGTTCTATGAGAACGGCAACGCCGCTGGCATTGTCATCGGCACCGGGATGTACTTTTCCCCTGTTCTCTTTTCTTACATCCGGCCAGCCCAGACCTAAATGGTCGTAATGGGCCCCTACGACAACGCTCTGGGCGTTGAGATTCGGATTTTTTCCCGGGATAACCCCGACCACGTTTTTCAGGGTCACTTTGCGCTCAGGATCTCCGGTCTGTTCTATCCAGATCTGGAAATAGCTTCCCGGGGCGTCTCCGGCCGGCTTTAGACCGGCCTGCTCAAATTTTGCAGCGATAAATTGCGCAGCACGTTCAAGCCCCGCGCTGCCCAGTCCCCGTCCCCGGAGTTTGTCGTCGGAAAGAAAGCGAACCGTATCCATCATCTGCTTTTTAGAAAATACCGGCGCAAGGGTTGCCAGAGGTTTTCTGGATGCCAGTTTTCCTCTTTCAATTTTTTGAATGGTATTGTCCATTCCAGGGACAAAGGCTGTCATGGGCGAATCGATTACCGGCCAGCGGCCTTTGGCGATATTGGCAGGCTCATGCCCCTGAAATCCCAGGTAACTGTATTTGTGGTAATGCGGCAGTTTACGTCCAAGGCCCGGCAGGGCTTGAGGCAGGTCGGATGCGATCCAGGTGATGGATAAATCCCTATTGCGCGGCTGTCTTGAAGTGAGCACAACTGTATGATCTTTCCGCTGGATGCTGGTTTGGCCGATGGATACTTTCTCTTTATTTATGCTAACATCATATCCTGATAGAGCGGAAACCACCTCCGATCTGAAACGATTTTCCCACCCGCACAGGATAACGGCACGGTCTGTGGGAAGCTTTTGCACCTCGCTATCGAGCTTGACGGTCACTTCGTCCGGTCCTGATTGAGCCAGAGATCGGGACAGATTACGATAGGCTTTGCTCATCTTCTTGTCGGCCGAGGACGGCAGTAGAATCAACATTTTTTTCGCTCCAAAAGCCTGGGTCAAGGCCGGAGGAATCTCGTCCCGATCAAGCCTGCGAAACAGGTCAAATTCAGGGTCCACATCCATTCTAACGGGTCTGGCAGGAAGACGCAATTTCAGTTCAAGATGCTGTCTGTCCATAACCACAACGCTCTGGCTTGCCCGGCTTTGCCCTTCCATGGTTACTGCAACCGGAATACTTAGCCGATACACACCCTCCGCCTGAACCTGTTCTATACGTGCTTTTAGTATCCAGCCGTCTACATCAGGCACAGCCTGCGGATCGCTGACAGTTAATGCCGGCGCTCCGGAGCGCGCTGTCCACTGGTTGAATTCGATGCTCATATCCTTTCCGGAAACACTTTCAAAGCTTTTACGAAGATCGTCAAACGTAGCCATGCGGAAACGGTTTTGCCGATAAAAGTCCCTCAGGCCGCTTATAAAAGTCTCGTCGCCCAATTCCTGGCGAAGCATGTGGAAAAACATCAAAGATTTGCCGTAACCAACGGCTTCGGACGAAGTGCTGTGACGGGATCGGAATTGGACCAGCGGAAAATCGCGATCCTCCAGCACATAGTCGGCATACTTTTGAAGGACCCCCTGCCGGTGCGGCGCTGCATCGCCTCTCATTTCTTTGATAAGGTGGTCTGCCAGGTAAGCGGTCAGTCCTTCGGTCCAGTTTCCTTTTTCGTAATCCGGAAAGACACTGTTTCCCCACCAGTTGTGGAGGATTTCGTGCGGATAGGAAGAATGCAGAATGAAGGGGAAGCGAATAATTCTGGAACCAAGAAGCGTAAAAGAGGCCATGCCATAGCCGGTTTCCCAGAAGTTTTCAACAAGAGCAAACTTCTTATAAGGATAAGGACCGATGAGTTCTGCATACATGGCCAGATACCGGACCGCAGCATCTAAATACTTGCCGGCCAGAGCTTCGTCCGGTTTGCGGAGAAATACCATGGCAGCGACCCTGCCGGCAGGCTGGGTATATTCAATAAACGGCGCCGCTATGAGATAAATCTCTTCCTGTACTTGGGGCGACTCCCACTGCACCAAGGTTGTATTTTTTTTGCGAGTGTGCAGCGTGCGCTCACCCTGACTGACTGCATCCCACTTCAGCGGCAGCTCCACCTGAAGGGTAAAGGTCACAAGCTCTTTGCCAAACCTGGGATACCAGCCGGAATTCCCTGCCAGATACACTCCTTTTTTGGAAATAACACCCGGTGTCTGTTTGAAGCCCCGAGCCTGTTCCTTGCCGTACGATGCAAGCAGATGGTGAATTGTTCCACCATACTCAAGCACAAATGTGTTCCGCCCGGACGGCAGGGTTGCCCTGAACGATTCCAGCAAGTCGTCTGCTGTTCTCTTGCCATCCCGGACAACATGTACACCCGCAGTGGGTGAGGAGGGCTGCAGTCCTTTGTGTAAGACAAATTGTAAACCAGGGACAAATTCCTTTGGGACGGTTATCGTATCTTCGGCAATAAAACGCTTCTCTTGCGGATAGAGTACTATCTTGAGTTCATGCCGGATGGGTTCAGCCGCCTGCAAAGAGACAGGCATCATAGCCAGCATCATTATTACGGCGATAGAGGGTATCAAGTATCTCATATTTTTCTCACTAAAAATAATCAGTGTTAATTAATTGAGCAGTTGGTAAGTTTTTTACCTAATGGTTTGTGAATTAGCGAAATGGATGATCAGATTTTAAAGCGTGTTCTGTTTGAGCATATTAAGGATCGTTAGAAAGAACAGGCGTATTGCCAAAATCTACCATCGCAAGAGACCACCGGTCGTTCTGAAAACCCATTAATTTTATTGCAATAAAATCCTGTTCTTTCTTTACGAACCTTTATGTGCGAGTTCACACGGTTTAAAATATGATTATCCATTGAGCGGCCTTACAGCAAAAACTTCCCGACCCCTCAATTCATTTAATTAACCGGGCTGAAAACCTATTACTCAACTTTAACTCACCTTAGGTACAACCACTATTCAACCCAGTCGGCGATGAAAATGTCGGTGGCTCTTGGTTTTTGCGGGTTTCTGTTTGAAGCAAAGACGATCTTTTCTCCATTGTTGGAGAACATGGGGAAACTGTCAAAGACATTGTTGAAAGTGATTCTCTCCAGACCCGTACCATCAATGTTGATCAGGTAGAGCTCAAAGTTGTGGCCGAATTTTTTTATGTCTGCATGCCAGTCGTCAATGTTGCTTGCAAAAATGATCCTTTTGCCGTCCGGATGCCATGAAGGCGACCAGTTGGTGGCACCGTTTTGCGTAAGCCTCACCTTGTTTGTGCCGTCAGCGTCCATGACCCAGATGTCGAGGGGGACAGCTATGATGTAGTCTTTCTCCATGCAGTCGCGCCACAGTGCTAATTCCTCTGCGGTCTTTGGATACCAGGCCCGCCAGACAATCTTCTTGCCGTCCGGAGAAAACCAGGGTCCCCCGTCATATCCCAATGTGTCGGTCAGCCTGCGCACATTAGCACCGTCAGCGTTCATAATGTAAATGTCGAAATCCCCATCCCTTTGAGATCCGAACACAACCTGCTTGCCGTCGGGAGAGACAATCGGTTCGGCATCGTACTTGGGGTTGTCGGTAATTTTTATCAGGCCGGAACCGTCGGCATCGGCCACGAAAATGTCATAGGGGAAAAGCGGCCATATAAAGCGGACGCCCGGCGGACGTTCCGGTCTCGGCGGACAGTCTCCGGAAAGATGACTGGTTGAGGCAAAGATTATCTTTTGATTGCCCGGAAAAAAGAAAGAGCAGGTGTGGGCGCCCCGGCCCGGGCTGACTCTGCGCCTGTCAGAACCGTCGATGTTCATTATCCAGATCTTATCGCAGGCCTGCCCGCCGCGGTTCGACTGGTAGATAAGCCTGAGATCATCCCAGCTGAAATAGGCCTCGCCGTTATCTCCATCGAATGTAAGCTGGGTGACATTATTCATGTAGCGATCCACAAACGGATGATCACCGGTTTCCTGCGGCGCATTGCTTTTTTGGACACATCCGGACAACACTAAAGCCGTTATTAAGATAAGTATAATTTTTTTCATTAATGGCATTTTATTTTCCCCGCTTATTTTGAGTTGCACATCTTTGCGTCTTTGATCGCAACATTCTGGTTTATATAATCGGGTTTAGACTTTAAAGCTCTCTGTTACCCCGCTGTATTTTTTTCTCAGCTCGGGCTTTTCAATTTTGCCGGTCGGATTGCGGGGCACATCTTCAAAAATAATTCTGCGGGGTCTTTTGAAGCGCGCAAGTTCCCGGCAATATTCGTTGACTTCTTCTGCGGTGAGTTTCTGGCCGGATTTAACCTGGATTACGGCTGTGGCGATTTCTCCCAGACGCAAGCTGGGGAGTCCGATAACGGCCACATCTTGTATTTTGGGGTGGGTTTGCAGAAAGTCTTCGATC
>JAQYVG010000128.1 GCA_030145595.1 Desulfobacterales bacterium
ATGCCTGTGGTTATTTTTTTCGCATGCCTTGATCTTGAACAAAAATCCTCATTTATGGATGGACACTAACTATAATTGTATGATCGTCAATTGTCAAATACGGGCTTTTTTAAAGATGTGCCGGCAAAGCACTATTGTAGGCCTCATCCATCCTTTTTTCAAGATAGCAAAGCAAGGTTTCATCGAATTCTTCCAGGTCGAAACAATACCCGTCTTCGCCTAAAATTCCCTGGGGAATAAGGATCCCTTTGGAGTCCGGATCGGTGATTGTGCCGTTATAGAAACATACGGAGAGCCAGCGTGCATCAGGGTCGTCGATAATATCTATTATTGAGAAAAAAGGCCGCAAAATCTGGCTGCCAAGTACTGTGCGCAAAGAATAGCTCACGCCCGGCCTCGCATGGAAACTAAGCTCAATGCCGTTTTTTGCAACCAGGTGCTCCAAAAGCCGTTCAAAGGCTTTTTTGGTTTTGCCGGCAGCATCCAGCCATGAGACCATAAACGCTTGCAGCTCCTTGGGGAGATCGATTGTCGGCATCTTCGTTATATCAAGTATGGTTCTTGGGGCCAGGGTTTTTACCCCGTGTATCTTGTGAAGATTAAAGTGGCGTTTGTGCCCCCAAAGCCGAATGAATTCGTAAGGACAATATCAATTTGGGCTTTACGGGCTTGACCGCTGACATAATGCAAACCTTTGCATTCTTCGTCAATACTATCAAGATTCAGAATCGGCGGGACGATATTATCCCGGATAGACAATACGCATAAAGCCGCCTCAATAGCTCCAACGGCCCCCAGGCTGTGCCCGAGCTGAGATTTGTTTGCGGTAACGAAAGGCTTCTCGTTGCCGACCCCAAACACCTCTTTTAAGGCTTTTGCTTCGTTAATATCGCCTTTAGGGGTGGAGGTTGCATGGGGATTGATCAAATCGACATCTTCCGGGCGGATTCCGGCATCTTCAAGGGCTAGTCGTACACACCGGATCGCTCCGTCAATATCAGGATCCGTAATATGACTGGCATCCCCGGTCATGCCGCAGCCAGCCATTTCGGCATAAATTTTGGCCCCCCTGGCCAGGGCATGTTCCAGCTCTTCCAAAATTACAACCCCCGCTCCTTCTGCCATAATAAAGCCGTTACGATCTTTATCAAAGGGACGGGAGGCCGATGCCGGCGTTTTGTAATTAGACGACAACGCCTTGAGGGCATGAAAGCCTGCAACCGTAAGAGGTGTAATCGAAGCTTCCGCTCCCCCGCAGAGAATCGCATCTTCTTTGCCGATTTGAATGCGCTGAAACGCCTCCCCGAGCGCGTGCGCTCCGGAAGCACAGGCTGTTGACAAACAGGCGTTGATGCCTTTGGCTTTAAAAGAGATGCTGATATTACCGGCCGCCAAATTCGGAATTTCACGCGGAATTAAAAATGGCGACACTTTTTTCCCTGCTAAAAGTCGCAGGTGTTCTCTTTCCAAAGTTTGAATTCCGCCTTGTCCTGAACCGATAATAACGCCGACACGATTAGGGTCAATGTCGCCATTCTCCAACCGAGCGTCAGAATCAGCCACCGCTTCCAAGGCTGCTGCATCAGCATACTCTATAAAAGGATCCATATATTTTGTCTGTTTTAAATCCTCTTTAGAAAAAGCAGGCTTTCTTTGCTTGATGATATCTTTGATATTGAAGCCTTTAACTTCCCCGGCGATAAAAGGGAATTCGTCTGATAAGTTATACTTATCTTTGATTTTATCTAAATCACCCCAACCGGCAATCAAGTCGATGCCCGAGCGGCAATCGAGAACGGCCTGCCAGGTTGAAGGCACATCTAAACCTAAGGGCGTTACCATTCCTAAACCGGTCACGACCACTCTTCTTAGCACTTGTGTTTTGCTCATTGTTCTCATTCCTTTTGCAAAGGTCTCAGTATGGTGTATAGCTAATTATATTAAATGCATGGTGTTGGACTGTCAAGCGGTTTAAAATCGCAATCAAAGGCTACAATGTGGTAAACCAGAAAACAATGCGATGAGAAATTTGGGATAAGAATATTGATGAATCCGTAAAAAGTCGAATTCATCACGTTTTAGGTTTTAAGATTTAGGTTTTAGGGAATTAAAATTGATTGATTTAACAGATGCTTAAAACGTTCGCAAAACGTCGTTGTTTGACTTTTTACGAATTAAAATTTTTTGTGCAGTTTTTATATGCTAAATAAACACCAGTTCTATTTGTCAACAACACCGCCGACGACCATAGTGAAGGCACCCGTGCCAAGCAGCAAAATATACATAGGCATTGTTGTGATATATTTTAAGTTTTTTTGGATGCCATGCCATGAAATACCGTCAATCCATTTAAGATATGTTGCATCA
This sequence comes from Desulfobacterales bacterium, assembly GCA_030145595.1. GTDB lineage: Bacteria > Desulfobacterota > Desulfobacteria > Desulfobacterales > UBA11574 > Desulfatibia_A. Next base: position 2,368 of record JAQYVG010000128.1, read on the forward strand.
AGAACGTCAACAATGCCTAAACTATTAAAAACGATGTCACCAGGAGTCATCATTGACGATATGGTCTGATAGAGCAATACTAACAAACCGCCGAGGCATAAAAGCCCACCCACAATATAATACCTAGACATTTAAAAGCCTCCCTATTCATTGTTGATAAAATGTACGGGTAAATTCACAGAAAACATTTTCTGGGTTGCTGGGTTTATTATCGGCTGTTTGTGAAAAATATTTAACAGAATTTTTCACAAAGAGTTTGGTATGCATTGAAAATGTTTGAATCATCTCCAAAAAAGTTGGAGTGATCCTAAGGATTCAAGGGCTTGCGGCGAGCTCAGCCGAGCGGTCCCAGGATTCAGCCGCCTACGTTAAAACTACGTCGTGCCAAGAGGGTTCGAGTGAAATACTTTGAAATAGCTATATTTTTTAAGGAGACGATTGGCCTTCTGTCTTGTCGGGAGCACTGACGGCGGGAGTAGGGCGTTTTTTGGTGCGGCGACGTCTTTTTTTCTTCTTTTTGGGGCCATCTGGAGTAGTTTGTATCTCGGATTTGGCTGCTGACTTTGATTCCGGGGCAAAACCGAAAAGACCGCCCGGGTATGAGCCGGCCCGGGTTTTTCCCGGAGCCGTTGCGATTTGCTTGGGTCTGCGTCCGTGCTGCCGCGAGGGTCTTCTTCCCCTCCCCTTGCGCCTGCCCGGTACCCGCGTGGAGATGTCTTTGATAAACCAATCATCTTCGGGCCAAATTGTCGGAATCTTGTAACCTAGCATTGCCACAAGGGGTTCGAGGTGGAAAACATATTTCTCACAGGCCAGAGACAACGCTCGTCCGGTTTTGCCTGCTCTGGCGGTGCGGCCGATGCGGTGGATATAGTTTTCTGCATCCTGCGGAAGGTCGTAGTTGATTACATGGCTGATATTCTCAACGTGAATGCCTCGCGAAGCCACATCCGTGGCCACCAGAATCTTAATCCTGCCATTTTTGAACCATTCCATCAGCCTGAAGCGTTTGCGCTGGGGCAGGTCGCCGGTGATGCCTTCGGCCGGCAAAGCGTTACCGTTGAGTTTGCGGGTCAGCCATGTTACGCCGGCCTTGGTGTTGACAAATATGAGAATCCGGCTCCATGCTTCCCTTTTCAGCAGACCCAACAGGAGGGGCAGTTTCATATCATTGCCAACGTGAAAAAGAGACTGTTCAATGCCCTCGACAATCACCTCCTCCGGCGCAACAGCTATAAACTCCGGCAAATTCATGTACTCATAAGTCAATTCCATGACGCGGTAGGAAAGGGTGGCTGAAAAAAGCATGGATTGTCTTTTCTCATAGTGGGGAAGCTTGCGCAGGATATAGCGCATATCCTTGGAGAATCCGAGATCCAAAAGGCGGTCGGCCTCATCAACAACCACGGCTTTGATGCCTGTGGTTTTAAAGATGCCCTGCTTGAAATAATCGATTATACGCCCCGGGGTGCAGATAATGATGTCGGCACCTTTGCGAAGTATAGCGGCCTGCTTGCGATAGTCTACTCCGCCCAACACCTGCGCGAAAGTCAAACCGGTATGGCGGCCGAGATCTTGGGCTTCTTCATATATCTGGAGGGCCAGCTCCCGGGTGGGGGCGACAATAAGGGCGGACGGCAATTCAGCTCTTCTTTGGGGTAATGCCAAAAGCATATTAAATATCGTAACCAGAAAGGCGGCAGTCTTGCCTGTGCCGGTCTGGGCCTGGCCGGCAACATCACGGCCGGTCAAAGAGACGGGCAGAACTTGAGCCTGAATCGGGGTGCAGAAAGTAAAACCGGTATCCTTCAGGCCGTCCAGCACCTCTGCAGGAAGGGCGAATTCGTCGAACCTGGTCTGGGTTAGAAAGTTAGGCTTATCCCGGCGTTGAGCAGGTTCTGGTGATTCTGTTGCGTCTACCATGATATTTATAATTATACGCTTTTCCTGCAATTTTGCAAGCAGTGATATCGGCATCATGCTTGACAATGCAACCTCAATTGAGCGAAAGTCGAGGATGTCCCAGCTCCCCTCGACGACGGGATCTGCGAAAGGCGTTGAATCGAATGGTGAAATTCGGCCCAACGGTTTGAACTGCGCCGACCTTTATGGTATTTGGATGCTAACTATCCATTGTATTTAGCGGCGAAGCCGCGTTATATAGAATCGCGAAGCGATTCTATTAGCGGAGCGATTATATATTATGAAAGAATTTTTCAAGGTTACGGATTTAAAGCAGGTCCTTGCTTACGCATCTGATTTACCCCGGGTGGAAGCGGAAGAAATTTCGCTGGAAAAAGCCGCTGGCAGGGTCCTGGCGGACAATATAGTTTCCAACGTCGATCTACCTGATTTTGTGCGCTCTACAATGGACGGTTATGCTGTCAAGGCGTCATCGACTTTTGGCTCCACAGAAGGAAGTCCCGGTTATCTTAGCATAAAAGGCGCTGTAGAGATGGGGGAATCTCCTGCATTTTCAATCGCATCCGGGGAAGCAGCTAAAATATCGACTGGCGGTATGCTGCCGCATGGTGCCGACAGTGTTGTTATGATAGAACATACCGAGGCGATCGACAATGCAACTATAGAAGTATATAAAAGCGTTGCTCCGGGGCAGAACGTTTTGGAAAAGGGCGAAGACGTCCGCAAAGGAGATACTATCCTTGCTTGCGGCCGGAAACTCCGATCCCAGGAAACAGGTCTTTTGGCAGCCTTGGGCAAAGAAACCATTAGTGTTTACCGCCAGCCGGCCATTGCCGTTATTTCCACCGGTGATGAGATCGTGCCGGTTAATGAAATTCCTGAACCCGGTCAGATTCGTGATATTAACACCTACACGCTGGCAAGCCTGGTGCGGGCTGCCGGAGGTGTACCGGTGCCGCTTGGGATTGTTCGAGACAACTTTAATGACCTTTTCGAAACGTGTACAAAGGCTTCGGCCCAATCAGACATGGTGCTTATTTCAGGGGGCAGCAGCGTGGGCACTCGCGATTTTACCATCGAAGTTCTTTCGGCAATGCCGGAGGCCGACATTCTGGTTCACGGTATATCCATAAGTCCCGGCAAGCCCACGATTCTGGCAAGATCGCGAAACCTGGCTTTGTGGGGTTTGCCCGGACATGCGGTATCCGCCATGGTGGTTTTTGAAATTGTGGTACGGCCGTTTATTGAACATATCGCCGGCCTTGCACCGGAATATAAAAATAGCTTCAATCCTCATGCTTTGCTCAGTCGAAACCTCTCGTCAGCGCAGGGACGGATCGATTTTGTACGCGTGCGACTGGTTGAAAAAGAGGGCGTTCTGTGGGCGGAACCGATCCTGGGCAAATCAGGCCTTATCAATACAATGGTAAAGGCAGACGGTCTGATCGAAATCGGCATCAACTCGGAGGGTTTGGACAAAGGCACCGAGGTTGAAGTTCTCCTTTTGTAGGCAGTCTGGGATAGAATTCTATATGGTTGATAAAACTAAAAATCACTGCTGTCCGTTTTAATACGATACACCGCCCATTCGCTTTGCTCATTAGAGCCGCACAGAACGCAGAGTTTATTTGTTTTATTGTTTTCCGTTGATCCCGCTTTTAGCGGGATCAACGGAAAAAGAAAAGTATCTTTTCTTTGCGTCCTATGCGTCTTTGCGGTGGAAATGGAAAACGAAAAAAATGAAACATAAACGTAATATATATCTGCAGATGAAGACCCTGAAAGAGGCCCGTGCCGTTCTTTTTGAAGCGTTCCCAACCGCTGGAGTGCTTTTAAGCGAGGCGGTTTCGGTGCCGGACGCTGTTGGCCGGGTACTTTCCGAACCGGTATTTGCTGAGATTTCTTCTCCTAATTTTCATTCATCGGCAATGGACGGCATTGCCGTGAAAGCTGAGAACACCTTTGGAGCCTCTGAAACCAAAGCGAAGGAACTCGTGATCGGTGAAGATGCCTTTTTTATCAATACCGGTCATGTGATGCCCGCAAACACCGATGCGGTAATTATGATCGAGTACGTCAATGTCTTAGACGAGAACCATGTTGAAATCGAAGCACCGGCGTTTCCCTGGCAGAACGTCAGAAAAATGGGCGAGGACATTGTCGCTACCGAGCTGTTATTCCCCCAGAACCATGTTGTCACACCATATTGCATCGGCGCGTTGCTTTCCGGAGGGATTTTTAACGTTGCGGTACGCAAAAAGCCAAAAGTGCTCGTAATTCCAACGGGTTCGGAGCTTGTGGACTGGCGCGAAACAGTCTTGGAAGATCTTGATCCCGGCCAGATTTTTGAGACCAACTCATTTGTGTTAGGGAAACTTATCGAATCGTACGGCGGGGATTTCGTCCGTAACGAAATAGTGGCAGATGATCACGATCAAATAAAAGATGCGGTTGACAATGCTCTTCGCGGTGATTTTGATATGGTTCTCGTTGTGGGCGGGTCATCGGCGGGATCCGAAGATTATGCCAGAAGCGTCATCAGCGCTTTGGGTAAGGTGCTGGTTCACGGTGTAACAATAATGCCTGGAAAACCGATTCTTATTGGTAGCGTCAACGGCAAGCCGGCATATGGAATCCCGGGATATCCGGTATCGGCCATCATTGCTTTTGAGCAGTTTGTCGGGCCGCTGATTTCCAGGATGCTGGGAACACCTGAACCGGCAAGGTCTACCGTTGAAGTTGAGCCGACAAGAAAAATAGCCTCCAAACTCGGTGTGGAAGAATTCGTGCGGGTTAAGTTGGGTGCCGTCGGCAACAAGATAGTGGCAACTTCTCTTCCCAGGGGCGCGGGATGCATCACCACCATTACTGAAGCCGATGGAATCATCAGGATACCCAATCACGTTGAGGGACTCAACATGAATGAACCCGTAACGGCTGAAGTGCTGCGCCCGTTGTCCGCTGTCAGCAACACAATTGTTGTGGTCGGCAGCCACGACAATACGCTGGATATTTTGGCAGACCATATCCGGGCCGTCCACAGCAACCTTATCCTTTCTTCAAGCCACGTCGGCAGCATGGGTGGGTTGATGGCCATTAAAAAAGGGGTGTGTCATTTGGCAGGATCTCATCTGCTGGACACAGAAGACGGCACGTACAACATCTCCTATATCAAGAGGCTTCTTCCGGATATCCAGATAAGATTGGTGAATCTTGTTTTTAGGGACCAAGGTTTGATTGTATTACCGAAAAACCCCAAGGCGATCAAAGGAATTGAAGACCTGGAGCGCGAGGATATCACATTTTTAAACCGTCAAGGCGGATCCGGCACCAGAATTTTGCTCGACTACCGGTTGCAGCAGCTCGGTATAAACCCTGCCGAGGTAAACGGGTATGAAGATGAAGAGTTTACCCACATGTCGGTTGCTGTGGGTGTTCTCAGCGGGACCGCTGATGTGGGCTTAGGGATCTATGCGGCGGCCAAGGCCCTGAAGCTTGATTTTATTCCTGTAGTCACCGAACAGTACGATCTTGTAATTCCTGAGGCGTATTTTGAATCGAAAAACATCCGGATCCTGCTTGAAACCATCAATTCTGCAGAGTTTAAAAAACGGGTTGAATCCCTGGGCGGCTACAGCACCGAAAAGACCGGAACAATAATAGCAATTTAAAACCACAGATTGCACGGATGGTCATGATAAATATTCTTAATAATCTGTGAAAATCAGTGTAATCTGTGATTAAAAAATTTAATATCTATGCACTACAAACTAATCAACCATACGGCGGATCTCGGCATACATGTCTTTGGGACAGACCCGGTGGAGTTGTTTGCCAACGCCGCTTTTGCCACATTTGACATGCTTACGGAAATCGACTCGCTCAAGAGTCTTAAGACAACCAACCTCAAGGTAACCGGTGATGACTGGTCTGATCTGATGGTAAACTGGCTCAGAGAGCTGTTATACCTGTGGAACGGCAAAGAGCTACTGGTAAAAAAAGCACAGATTCTGGCCCTTTCTGAAAAGGAGTTGTCTGCCAACGTCGAACTCGATCCTTTTGATCCTGACCGCCATGAGATCAAAATAGAAATCAAGGCGGTTACCTACCACCAGATTCAGGTCAGCAGCAGCCCCCAGGGTTGGGAGGCAAAGATAATATTTGATGTATAGACTTTTTAAATTTGAATCAAAGTAGCTGTGAAAAATTAAAATGTCGAGTTTATCCTATTAATCCTGTCTAAAAGACAGCCTTTTTGTTAATGATTTCTATTATGGTCGCCAAGACTTAGAGAAGGTGCTAAATTTAAATTTTGAAATTTGGAATTAAAAAATGACGATAAAAATAAAGCAAATAGACAAATACCGCTGGGAAGTTGCCAAAAGCGGTGCCATGCGCGTGCCGGGGATGGTTTACGCCACGGAAGAGATGTTAAAGAGTTCCGATCAGCAGGAACCTTTAAAGCAGGTGGCCAACGTTGCCACGCTACCGGGGATTTTAAAGGCATCGCTGGCCATGCCGGATATGCACTGGGGCTATGGCTTCCCCATCGGCGGGGTGGCGGCCTTCGACTGGGAATCAGGCATTATATCTCCGGGCGGGGTTGGCTATGATATTAACTGTGGGGTTCGGCTGGCGACAACGTCACTAGTTGAAAAAGAAATCAGGCCTAAACTTGAAAGTCTTGTGAATGCGCTTTTCAGGGGCATCCCTGCAGGCGTTGGTTCCAAGGGGTCCATCAAACTTTCAATCGCAGAGGAGAAACAGGTTCTCCGCATGGGCAGCAAATGGGCAGTACGCCAGGGGTTTGGGGAAGAATCGGATTTAGATCACACCGAAGATGGGGGCTGTATGACCAATGCCGACCCGGACGTGATCAGCAAAAGAGCCCTGGAAAGGGGGCGCAAGCAGCTTGGAACCCTTGGTTCCGGGAATCATTTTCTTGAAATCGGTGTAGTTGAAGCGGTTTATGAGCCTGAAGCTGCCCGCGTTTTCGGGCTGTTTGAGGGCCAGGTAACCCTGATGATTCATTCAGGTTCAAGGGGTTTAGGATACCAGGTTTGCGATGATTCTCTGGCTTTTATGTCCAAACATGTCAAAAAATTAGGGTTTGATGTGCCGGATAGACAGCTGGCCTGCGCCATGATTCAGTCAGAGGCGGGCAGGCGTTATTATAATGCCATGGCCTGTGCCGCCAATTATGCCTGGGCCAACCGGCAGATTATGATGCACATGTCCCGTGAGATTTTTTTAAGAGAGCTTGGAGTCGGGCCGAGAGCTCTTAACATGCAGCTGGTTTACGATGTATGTCACAACAT
>JAQYVG010000129.1 GCA_030145595.1 Desulfobacterales bacterium
AGAGCGAACCCATCCTTCGACATTCGATATTCTGCGGTTCGCTTTTATTGTAGTTTCATGGAACTTGCGGGACGCCCCTTAAATTATAAATTTCTTCGTCTAGCTGCCCCGAATGTTATAATTTAAGGGGCGTCCCGGAAGTCCTGATTCAAGAGGAAAAACAAGGCGGCCAACACAGGAATAGTAGCAGCCGCTATGATAACTTTAAATCTCAAACCCTTTTGTGACTCTATTTCTACATCTACTTCTATTTCAGGTTCGGTTTCCTCGGTCTTTTCATAAGTTGGTGTTTTATCGGTTTTTTTTGCAACAGGAATGGAAGCAGCGTCGGGCACTTCAAGTTTATCCAACTCAATTCCGAAGTCAGTGTCATCGTATTCTCTGCTATCATCTTCGTCTGTAGTCATAATTTTACACTTTCATTCAACTAAGGGCTCGCGCAAAAATAACTTCACATTTTTACATCTCAGCTTCAGCCCATCTTTGGCTGATACCTCACTCGCACCCGATCTTATAAAATTGGCAGCGAAATAGCTCTCTACCGCGAATCCCTGATAACGCAGCAAATGGGCGAATCAGACCGTGAGAAACCGGGTTAACAGCGGGTCCAGCCACACTCAGCATTAGCGCAAACCATGCAGCCTTCGGCTCTTCGAATCATTGCTCCACAATCAGGACAAGATGTGTGCTTGGCTTTCGAGTTCATCCTTCCGTTAAAATAGATATCGGCATCTTCAATCCGCCGGGCGACTTCACGCCACATATCAGCATTTTGCATGGCGATTTCAAGCCCCTTGCCCATACCGGCGGCACAACTGTTTACCTCCACGTCTTTGCCGGCGGAGATAGCCTTGGTGCAGGCCGGACAATGGATGGACTTCATGCTGCGGATGATCTTTTCCAACGATATGCCGGCCCTTAGGCAGTATGATATCAGCACGCCAAGCGCTTTGGTATTGGCGGCACAGCCGCCGCCGACTGTTCTGATGAAAACTTCGACCACGCTGTCGCCGTCAAAATGGGGATCAACATAGAGTTTGCCGCAGGCGGTTTTCATTTTGAGACTGGGGCCTGTTGTTGCTCTGGGCCGGTGTTTGAGCTCTCCTCGGCGCAGGGTATCTTCTGTTTTGCCCTCCGTTTCCCCGGCATCGGTGTACAGCGCCTGTCTGTCCCGCGAACCGTCACGATAAAATGTGATTCCCTTGCAGCCTGTCTTCCAGGCCTGAAAGAACGCCCCGGAGACTTCTTTTTTATCGGTGGAATAAGGTGCGTTGACGGTCTTGGAGACGCCGGAATCGACGCCGCTTGTCTGTAGAGAGGCCTGAACCATGATGTGCTGTTCAATGGACACGTCCTGCATCGTTACAAAATATTCAGGCAAAGTTTTGTCCTTATTTTTTGCATGCCATTCCTGCACCACCGCGGGCATCATGTCGAGTTTCTCGCCTTCCAGGCATTCCTTGGTGTAATTAAAGGCGAAATTCGGCTCACAACCTGATGAGCAATTGGCGATTAAGGAGAGCGTGCCGGTGGGGGCCACGGTTGTGAGGGTGCTGTTGCGTCTTTTTGAATTGGGAATATCATATTCTTCATAAACCGGGGCCGCCCCTTTTTCTTGACCCAGCTCAATGGATGTTGCATCGGCTGTTTGGTAAATAAAGCTCATAATATCTTTGGCCAGCTTGATCGATTCAGTGGAGCCGTAACGAGTATGCAGCTTGATGCACATATCCGCAAACCCCATGATACCTAAACCGATTTGCCGTGTTTTTTTGGTCATCGCCTCGATTTCAGGAATCGGGTAATTATTCACTGAGATTACTGAATCGAGAAAACGTACGGCGAGCTGGATGGTTTTGCGCAGCTTCTCCTGGTCAATCTCGGCTTGGCCGGTCACCCACGGCCCTTTGATCATCCGGGCAAGATTGATTGATCCCAGGTTACAAGAGCTGTAAGCTAAAAGCGGCTGCTCTCCACAGGGGTTGGTGGTCTCGATTACACCCAAAGGTTTAAGCGGATTGTGGCGGTTAATCGTATCCAGAAACACGATTCCCGGTTCTCCGTTTCTCCAGGCGCCGGCGACGATGGCATCCCAGACATCCCTGGCCGCCAGAGTTTTGTAAACCTCGCCATTAAAGACCAGATCGTAGTGCTGTTTCTTTTCAACGGCGTTCATAAAGGCATCGGTGATACCCACCGACAGGTTGAAGTTTTTCAGTTCTCCCTCCTGATTTTTGGCACTGATAAACCCCTCAATGTCCGGGTGATCGATGCGTAAAACTCCCATATTGGCGCCGCTGCGGGTGCCGCCTTGCTGGATGACATCCCCGATTGTGATATCAAAAATCTTCATGAAAGAGACCGGTCCGGATGCTTTCCCTCCCGTGGAATTAACCCGGTCACCTTTGGGACGCAGTCTTGAAAAGCTCATGCCGGTTCCGCCACCGTAAGCTTGCACGTCAACAGCATCGGCCAGGGTTTTGAAAATGCTTTTGCGGCTGTCTTCCAGCGGCAGCACGAAACAGGCGCTGCCGCAGCCTTGGTTGCGTCCGAAGTTGCGCAGCGTGGGGCTGTTGGGTAGAAAATCAAGGCTCAGCATAAGCTCTTTGTAATATTTTTTCCAGGCGGTTCGGGCCTTTTCGCTGGTTTCATCGCCGGCGACTTTATGCGCAACCCGGTCACACAGGTCTTCCCAGGTCTCGCCTGGAGCTAAGTACCTTTTTTTTAATATTTTTAATGCATTGTCTGCTATTTTCATATTGCTCACATGTAATGGTTTATTTATTGCCACGAAGACACCAAGCCAGTCACGGGTGAACAGTTATCAGTGAGAAGTGATCAGTAAGGGAAAACTGATTACTGATAACCGATAACTGATAACTTACATTTGTGTCTTAGTGCCTTTGTGGCTAAATTATTACGAATAATCAATATATCCTGTGTGTCTTTAGGGTAAAATTTTTTGCATTGCCACCCAGCCTACCCAGCTTTCGGGACTCGTTTGAGTTAGGTCTAAAGGAAAGGAATCGGCTTGCCGGTGCGATACGCCAGGGCCTGGCAGGTGGCGATCAACTGTCCGTTATTGTCCGTGACTCTGATATCATAACTGGCGGTCTTTTTTGTTTGGCTGAGCTGTCGGGCTTCGGCCCGCAGGAGCACCCCGGTTTCCGGGCTGCCCACATAAGTTACATTTACGTTCAAGGCTACAGCTATGGTGCCGTCCGTCTGGCCGGCGGCCTCAAAGGCTTCATCAATCAGGCCGAAAACAGCCCCGCCATGAGCGCGATCATAGATGTTGTTCATGGCCGCCGGATCATAGGGCATCTCCACCACTGCATAGCCTGATTCCAGCTCGACCAGCTGCATGTTCATGGTCTGTGCAAAGGGTTCTCTCCGCACTGCGTCATAAATCGCTTGTTTAACCGCCGGGTCCATAATCTGCTTTAATACCGTATTTATGAATTAGAGCACTTAGGTTGAAATTAGGTAACTTTTCAATAAGTTCTGGTCAGTGGCGCGGCAACCGGTAATAAAATTTGAAAACGTCTGAAACTCACGCAAAAGTGAGTCTAAAGAAAAAACAGGGCCATAACATTGGAATAAGAATGATCTATGGTTATTACGTCTCTATTGTTTATGAAGAAATCAGATAGTTGCTGTTTTTTCTTAACACTCACTAATGCGTTCAAACAGTCAGCCATTTTCAAATTTCATTACCGGTAGCCTCTATTTGTTGAGAAGATACCAAGAAAGGAACAACAGCGTATGAAACCCGAACAGATCGAAGCATTGAGTTTCAAGATCATTGATCAAGAGGCTCGATCACATAATTTTAACGCCATGCAATGGCAGGTGGTCCGCCGGATGATTCATACCTCCGGGGATTTTGATTACCAGACGAGCGTTCGTTTCCATCCGGACGCCATCGCAGCCGGAGTAGGCGCAATCCGGCAGGGGAAAACCGTTATTACCGATACGAACATGGCCAAAGCGGGGATACGTAAAAAGGAACTTTCTCGATTTGGAGTCTCCGTGGAATGTCTTATTAATAACGAAAAAGTGAACCAAACAGCAGCGGCGGCCGGCACTACCAGGGCCAAAGCGGCCGTAGATGCAGCGCTTGAAAAAATGGAAGACGGCATTTATGTGGTCGGTAATGCCCCCACCGCCTTATTACGTTTGGTTGAAGCTGTTAGAGAAAATAAAGCCGGCCCTGCTTTGATTATCGGTCTTTGCGTTGGATTTGTGAATGCGGCCGAGTCCAAGGCCGCGCTGATCGAACTTGATTTTCCCTACATTTCCAATATCGGACGCAAAGGCGGATCCAACGTTGCTGCCAGTGTCGTCAATGCACTGGCAATTATGGCTGCCGAAATGTAGCGCCATATAAGACTGTCACCTAATTTAACTGAGGAGTCGGGGAGTTTTCGCAGTAAGAACGCTCAATGCATAATCATATTTTAAACCGTGTGAACTCGTATATAAAGGTTCGTAAAGAAAGAACAGAAGTTTCTGCTATAATATTAATTGGATTGCTGAACGACCTGTGATCTCTTGCGATGGCAGCTTTTGGCAATACGTCTGTTCTTTCTAACGATCCATAATATACTCAAACAGCACACGCTTTAAAATCTGATCATCCATTTTGCTAATTCACAAAACATTTTGGAAGAAACTCCTCGACCGCTGATCTGACTACTTTAAATCAAGAGGTAAGCTATGAAACAGAAAAAGGGCATTTTATACGGTTTGGGGGTCGGTCCCGGTGATCCTGAACTGATCACGCTTAAAGCGGCGCGGGTATTAAACGTTGTAGATGAGGTTTTTGCGGCGGCCTCCACCAAAAACGCCTACAGCCTGGCTTTGAGTATTGCCAAGCCTCACATTCCCGATTTGACTCCGGTGCGAATGCTCTATTTCCCAATGACCCGGGATATATCGGCGATGGAAAAAGCCTGGAAATCGCATGCCCAAACCATTATCAATGAACTGGAGCAGGACAAAAAGGTCGCGTTTTTAACCCTGGGAGATGCCATGACGTATTCCACCTACGGATACATTCTGAAAAATATTCAAAAAATGGCACCGCAGTTTCCGATTGTGAGCATACCGGGTATCACTTCCTATCAGGCCGCCGCTGCCTGCCTGAACACTCCGCTGGTGGAAGGTGAGGATTCCTTGTTATTGACTTCGGGAGCCCAGGGAGGAGAACGCTTGCGGTCCTTTGCTGCCAAGCCGGAATGCGTGGTGTTTTTAAAGGCTTACCGCAACGTAGAAGATATCGCCGACGCTATTGAAGAGGCCGGAGTGTATCAGGACGCCATCGGCATTTCCAACTGCAGCCAGGAGGATGAAAAAGTCTACCGCGATATCGAAGAACTGTGTGATCGCCGTCCTGATTACTGGACCCTGATTATTGCTAAACAGAAAAAAGTCGATGAGACCCTCAAAAGCTGAGCCCAAGTATATCAGTCTGGCTGTTTCCTGCGTTATTTCGGTGGCCGTACTCATTTGCGGCACCCTCTGGGTGGAAAATCTGGACATTCAGCGCATTACCACCAAACTGCTTTGGCCGTTGACGCGCCTGATGTTCTTTATCACCGTCGGACTTGTGGTGGGCCAGACGATTGAAGCGCTGGGGTGGACCAAAAAGCTGGCGAAACTGGCCGGGCCTATGTTTCGATTTAGCAAATTAGGTCAACGCTGCGGAGCTGCTTTTGTAACGGCGTTTTTGTCAGGAGTGGCAGCCAATGCCATGCTCCTTGACTTTTATAAAGATAAAAAGATTACCCGCAAGCAGCTTTTTCTGTCTAACTTTGTCAATCAGATGCCGGCCTATTTTCTGCATCTGCCGACCACGTTTTTTATTGTTATTCCGCTGACCGGATGGGCCGGCGCACTCTACTTTTTACTGACGTTTAGCGCCATGGTAGTGAGAACAATTATATTTTTGATATATGGCCATTTCCAAACCAGGATGCAGCCGGATGACGATGGGCATCAGAAAGCATTGAAACAAAGCTCGCTGGAGAAAAAAAGCCGCGGTTTATACAAGATTATCAGGGAAAAACTGCCGGGAAGGATCAGTGGTATTGCTGTATATGTGCTACCCATTTATGTTGTTGTATATGTATTAAATGCTATGGGTATGTTTGAAGCCGCCCGAAAATTGTTGGCCGGCTATGTGGTCACTTCATTTGTGCCCATGGAATCCCTTTCGGTAGTAATTTTGAGTTTTGCAGCGGAATTTACCTCCGGATTTGCCGCTGCAGGAGCCTTGTTAGATGCCGGCGTACTGACTACCAAGCAGACGGTTCTGGCACTGTTAATCGGTAATATCGTCGCCTTTCCGGTGCGGGCCCTGCGCCACCAACTGCCGCGCTACATAGGCATATTTGCACCCAAAATGGGTACTCAACTGCTGCTGATGGGCCAGAGCTTTCGGATTATGAGCCTTGTTTTTGTAGGATATATATATTATTTGGTAGGGTAAAGAAAGATGAAACCTGATCAAGGCATAACACTGAAAAGCGGATTTACCACGGGGACGGCCGCAGCAGCAGCGACCAAAGGGGCCCTGTTGCTGCTGGTGAAGAATCAAGCGCCCGATCATGTTTATGTACGCTTTCTTACAGGTGAAAAGATTCGGATTCAGATGCATACCTGCACTCGAGTGGGTGCGCAAAGCGCGCGGTGTTCAGTGATAAAGGATGCCGGGGATGATCCGGATGTCACCCACAAGGCTGAAATCGGCGCTCTGGTCACTTATCCTGTGAATAATGCAACAGAGAGTGTGGTGATTACCGGCGGCAAGGGTGTTGGAAGGGTCACAAAACCCGGCCTGGGAATTCCGGTCGGTGAACCTGCCATAACAGAAGGACCTCGCAAAATGATAGTTCAAAGTGTCGACGAGGTTGCGCAGCAATACGGTATCCGGGGTGCCGTCATTACAGAACTGTTTGTTCCTAAAGGCGAGATTCTGGCCCGAAAAACCTTGAATGCACGTCTGGGAATTGTGGGGGGAATTTCCATACTTGGGACCACTGGAGTTGTGCGGCCCATGTCCCACGAGGCCTATATTGCCACCATCGATGCAGCCCTTTCGGTTGCCGGGGCTGCGGGTCTTGAGCAGGTAATACTGGCAACCGGGCGTCGCAGCGAACGTTATTCGCAGATGCGCTGGAACAATCTTGCCGAAGAAGCTTTTGTTCAAATCGGCGACTATTTTCAGATGTCGCTGGCCAAGGTTGCCGAAAAAGGATTGAAAAAAGCGTCGCTGACCGTTTTTTTCGGCAAAGCCGTCAAAATGGCCCAGGGGGTGCCCAACACTCACGCGGCCAAAACGCGCTTATCTTTGCAGAAATTGTCTGAATGGGCATTTGAATCAACCGGCAGCAGCCGTTTGACCGGCCGTATAGCTGCCGCCAATACGGCCCGGCATGCACTCGATTATATTCTGCCCGAATTTCCGGAAGTGATAGCGCAGGTCGGAAATAGGATTGTAACGTCTGCCCGGCGGTTTGCAGGGGCCGGCGTTCAGATTCAGAACATAATTTATGACTTTGAAGGGAATGTTATCTTCGATTCCGAAAAGACCGGCTGAGGATGAACCAAGATATGCAACCAGTTACCATCATCGGGATGGGGCTTACGCCCACAGATCTCACCGACGCACACAAAAAGATCATCCAAAAAGCCGACATCCTTATAGGAGGTAAACGGCACCTGGAGTATTTTGAAGACCTTGGTGTCGTCAAAAAAGAGATTACCAAAGATCTGAAGGCAACTGTCGCCTATATTCAAGACCAAATGACAAGCAAACGGATCGTGGTTCTGACCTCGGGAGACCCCCTGTTTTACGGCATCGGTTCCGTGTTGGTCCGTGCGCTGGGTCCTGACATGATTGAGGTGTTGCCCAATATTTCCTCCATAGCCGCTGCTTTTGCAAAAATCAAAGAGCCTTGGAGCAATGTCAAGGTCATCAGCCTGCATGGCCGCAAGCATGAACCGGAACTGCTCCAGGCGCTGAAACGCCACGAGCAGGTGGCGGTTTTCACCGATCCTGACAAAAACCCGGCCTGGCTGGCAGATTTACTGATTTCAAAAGGCGTTATCAATTTAAAAATGGGCGTGTTTGAAAAACTCGGAACCTTGGATGAAAAAATAGGATGGTATCACTTGGAAGTAGCAAAGGACCTTAACTTCGCCGATCCCAATGTGGTGATATTGAAACGTAAGCCGGAAGCGAATAGTTCGCCGCAGATGCTTTACATGGGACTTTCTGAAGACCTTTTCGAACACGAAGGCGGTTTGATTACCAAAACCGAAATTCGTGCGGTTACTTTGGCAAAGCTCAAGTTATTGCCATACCATACTCTTTGGGATCTGGGGGCCGGCAGCGGATCGGTTTCGATTGAAGCGGCCGTGTTTTTAGATCAAGGCAGGATTTTCGCTGTTGAGCAGAAAGCAGAAAGGATCGATCAGATTAAAGCCAACATCACGCGTTTTGGGGTCAATAACATTGAAACGCTTCAAGCCGTTATGCCGGACGGTCTCAGTGGCCTCCCGACTCCGGATCGTGTCTTTATCGGCGGCGGCGGGCGCGACCTGGAGCAAATTATCACTAAAGCCGCCTCTTTGATGAAACCCGACGGTGTGATGGTAATCAACACGGTGCTGATAGCTAATCTCGAAACATCCCAGAAAACGATGCGCAAAAACGGTTTCAACACCGAAGTTGTCCAGGTCCAGGTTCTTCGCAGCAAGGCGATGCCGTGGAGTGAACGATTTGAAACCCTGAATCCGGTTTGGATTATTTCAGGACAGAAAACTTAATTGAGTTAAAACTCAATATGTCAGTTGGTTGTTGTCAGTTGTCAGTTGTCCGTAGTCAGTGGTTTTACAGGTTCTTAGGTTTTTTTTGCCTTAGCAACGGACGACGGACAAAGGACAACGGACATCGGGCGTTTCGCTCGATTAGGGTTACAGTTTCATAAAATTGCAACACGATATTATTATGGAAAAAGAAATTTTCCCGATTATGTTTGTGGGTGCCGGTCCCGGTGATCCCGATTTGATTACGGTCAAAGGTCAGCAGGCCTTGATGAAGGCGGATGTGGTGATATATGCCGGGTCGCTGGTGCCGGAGGCGGTCTTGAAGTGGACCCGACCCGAAACCCGGCGGATCAGCAGTGCCGCTTTGAATCTTGAACAGATAGTTGATGAGATGGGAAGGGCCAGTGAGGCCGGAGAACGAGTGGTGCGGCTGCACTCCGGAGACCCGAGTCTGTACGGCGCTATTTTTGAGCAGATGGCAGAGCTGCAAAAACGGAATATAAGCTACCAGGTTATTCCGGGAGTCACCGCCGCCTTTGCGGCCGCTGCCGCCATGGGGCTTGACCAAAACATTATGGCAGCGTTAGTCTGCATAAACAGCAAAAGATTCTATTCTACGACAATAAAACTTTCGGTTGACACCTTTTGCAGATTTTGCCTGGCCGAAGTATTCTTTGATTTCGATTAGTCGCTCATAGGTCAACGAATTTATTTTA
>JAQYVG010000012.1 GCA_030145595.1 Desulfobacterales bacterium
GTGCAGCATGATTTCATGACCCCGGTTATGAATCTTAAAGGCCAGAGTGCTGGAATGCCTTATGTGCGGCAGGATTGCGAACGTAAGGGGCGTGTTCAGTTCCACAAATTTTGCGGCAATCGACCGACTGTGCCCGATATCATCAATTATCAGCGCGATCCGGGGTTGTGAAAAAGATTTTTCGGCAGCGATGGTACGGGCAAATGCCTTTGAAAAAGCGTTCAGCCCCAGAAGGTTTCCCATCAGAAAACCAGCACTTTTGAAGATAAAACGTCTTCTGTTCATAGTATTTGCCTTTATTTTGTCCTGAAAAACCTGGTCCCCTGGGACCGTCGAAGATCCCGCCTTGCGGGAGATTCTTTATAAAGTCCGTGCTTTTTCTTTAAATTTCTTAAACGCATTTCGAAAACTTTAGATACAATATATTGATCGTATTGTCAAGATGGATACAACATATTGTATAACTAAGCGTTTTGGCAATGAATACATCCTGGCTGGATGGCGCCGTCTTGCAAGCGAACGACACAACTTTTGAAATGCAGTTGCAATATTGTCTGCAAAGGGTCATCATAGCTTATGCAACTTTCAGGCCAGATCGAAAGAATAACGTTTACCAATGAGGAAAACGGCTTTACCATTGCCAAGGTAAAGGTGCACGGCCGGCGGGATCTGGTGACCGTGGTCGGCAATATTGTGGCACCGACACCCGGCAAAATCATCAAAATGCAGGGCGAGTGGGTAAATCACCCTAAATTCGGCGAGCAGTTCAAGGTGGCGGAATACAAAACCGTGATTCCGGCGACGGTTTACGGCATCCGAAAATACTTAGGCTCCGGCCTTATCAAAGGGGTCGGTCCTGTTATGGCCGATCGCATCGTCAATAGATTCGGGGAAAAAACGCTCAAAATTATTGAAAACGATATCGCAAGACTTAACGAGGTCGAAGGAATCGGTGACAAGCGCATTGACATGATCAAGAATGCCTGGGACGAGCAGAAAGAAATCCGGGATGTAATGCTCTTTCTGCAATCTCACGAGGTCAGCAGCGGTTATGCCACCAAGATATTCAAACAGTATAAAAACAGATCCATCGAAGTGGTGACAGAAAACCCCTTTCGCCTGGCAACGGACATTTTCGGAATCGGTTTTTTGATTGCCGACCGTATTGCCGCAAAACTAGGATTTCCCAAATTTTCTCCCCTGAGGATAGAGGCCGGCATACTCTATGTTCTCCACCAGCTTGCAAACGACGGGCATGTCTATTATCCCTATGAACCCCTTGTGGCAGAAAGCATGGAAATACTGGGTGTTAACAAAGAGATTGTTGTTGATGCCATCGGCAGTATAGCCGCTGAAAACAAAATCATTATTGAAGATTTGAATGCCGACTTTGAAGAATTTAAGGAAAACAACAAAGCAGTTTATCTGGCCAAGTTTTATCGCTGTGAAACCAGCGTCTCCAGTCTCTTAAAGAGGCTGATCATGGCACCTAAATCAATCCGCAAGGTTGCAATAGACACGGCCGTCGAATGGATCCAGCGCCAGCTCGATATAACCCTGGCAGACAACCAGGTTGCAGCCATACAGTGCGCTCTTGAGCACAAAGTTATGGTCATTACCGGTGGGCCCGGCACCGGTAAAACCACTATTATCAACGCCGTTTTGAAAATTTTTACCAAACTTAAAGTAAAAACAATGCTGGCTGCGCCTACGGGCAGGGCTGCCAAACGGATGAGCGAAGCAACAGGTAGCAAGGCCAAGACCATACACCGGATGCTGGAGTTCAGTTTTGCAAAGGGGGGCTTTCAAAGAAACGAGGAAAAACCATTAAATTGCGATTTGATCATCATTGATGAAGCTTCCATGATCGATACTATTCTGATGCATTACCTTTTAAAGGCCGTGCATGCCCAAACGACGTTTATTCTGGTAGGCGACGTGAATCAGCTTCCCTCCGTGGGTGCGGGAAACGTTCTTAAAGACATTATAGACTCGCGGACCGTGCCCGTGGTTGAACTCAATCAGATTTTCCGTCAAGCTCGAGCAAGCCGTATAATCGTCAATGCTCATAAAATCAATAATGGAGAACTCCCAATTCTCAAAAGCAACGGGCCTGATACTGATTTTTATTTTATCGAGCAGGAAGATCCCCAAAAAGTTTTGAATATCATATTAGAGTTGACCAAAACGCGGATACCGGGCCGCTTCGGCTTTGATCCCATAGACGATATTCAGGTTTTAACGCCTATGCACAAGGGGATAGTGGGTGCCGGCAATCTTAATAAAGAGTTGCAAAATACGCTAAACCCGGGGCCGGACGCCATCATAAGGGGTGAGCGCACTTATCGGGTCAATGATAAAGTAATGCAGATCAAGAACAATTATGACAAGGAGGTCTTTAACGGAGACATTGGAAAAATCATGCGGATTATCCCCGATGATCGAACAAGTATGATTGCTTTTGACGGCAGGGATGTTGTTTACGATTTCTCGGAACTCGACGAGGTCGTTTTGGCCTATGCCGCTTCAGTACACAAGTCACAAGGCTCTGAATATCCGGCCGTTGTGATCCCCATCCTGACTCAGCACTATATACTTTTGCAGCGCAATCTGATTTACACGGCCGTTACCCGCGGCCGTGAGCTGGTGGTGGTGGTGGGCACAAAGAAAGCACTGGCCATGGGTATCAATAACGACAAAACGCACAAGCGTTATGCATACTTAAAGCACAGATTATGCTCGAATGTTTTATGAAAGATCCAGGATCAATTCAATGACTAATGACCTGCCAAAGGCGAAACATTATCATTTGGCTGAGGATCATAAATCTCAAAAAAAACAGCCGACTTTGGAAGGTTCCAAAATCGGCTAAGTTATTGAAATGGCGGAGAGAGAGGGATTCGAACCCTCGAACGAGTTTCCCCGTTACTCGCTTAGCAGGCGAGCGCCTTCAGCCGCTCGGCCATCTCTCCATTTAACCGGTCAACGAAATTGGCGGAGGGAGTAGGATTCGAACCCACGGAGCTGTTACACTCAACGGTTTTCAAGACCGCCGCTTTCGACCACTCAGCCATCCCTCCGCATACAGTCGGTTTTAAATTATCATTTTGCATATTTCAGGTCAATGCTTTTGTTAAACGGAAAAAACCTAATTGGGTGCTATAGTTTATTGACATGACGCTTTATTTATGATTTCCAAAAATTTACCCAAAAAAGTTTACGATCAATTGAGGTATAGTCAAGGAGATGATATATGAAGCAAAAATATGTAATTTTGAAAAACACTAAAAAAAACGAGCTTATCATTAAAGAATTTGCCGAACTGAACAAGGATGTTTTCACTCTGATGTGCGAGGAAACATTTCATGACAAACTTGTAGAATCCGCCATTAACAAAGGCAGTCAGGCGCTCATTGCGACATTGCGGACCAAGAATATGTACCCCAATGCAATATGCGCAGCCCAAATAGCCGAAGAGGTCGTCAACTTATATAAATCCAAAGATGCTGATTCCATGGAGCTTTATTTTGACGATAAAGAAATTGTGACAGAAGGCCGCGATGCTCCCGAACCTTTGGATGATAGTGAAAGCGAGTCGGTAGAAATAGATGAACTGCTTGAAGATGATGTTTCAGAATCAATAGATGATAATGAAATCGATGCTAAGATCATTCCGATTAGAGCCGCAGACAGTGATGACGCTGATGCAGATAATGGGCAATAAGTTGAATTCGTGACTTTTTACGACGCTATCAAGGTTAGAGGTTATAATAATGGCCGGCAAACCTACTTATGAAGAACTGGAAAGCAGGATCAATGCATTGCAAAGTGATGTTGCCGGCCTTGAACAATCTTTAACAAAACTATCCGAAAAAGAGCGTTATTATTGCCTGCTGCTGGCTAATTTGCATGATGATATCCTTGTAATTGACCGGCAATACCGCATCACTGATGCTAACAAGGCTTTTTTGGATACTTCCGGCCGCAGTCGCAAAGAGGTGATTGGGCGTTATTGTTATGAGATTTCACACGGCTACCGCGAACCATGCTCTAAGTACGGGGAGGAATGCATGCTGCAAGAGGTTTTTGAAACCGGCCGCTCGGCGACCTGTCTGCATAAACACGTACATTCCGATGGTTCCAAAATCTTATGTGATCTCATCCTGTCGCCGTTAAAAAATAATGCTGATGATCGCGTTACCCATGTTATCAAGGCCATCCGGGACGTCACCAATCTTCTTGAGGCCGAAAGGAAACTCAGTAAAAACGAGGTCCGGGATCGTTTTTTGCTTGAAACAATGGCTCAAGGGTTTGGGATTCAAGATGAAAACGGGCTGTTTACTTACGTCAACGATAAGATTTGCGAAATGATCGGGTATTTAAAAGAAGAGATTATCGGACGCCATTTTGCTGATTTTATGGACGAAGTTAATCAAAAGATTTACAACCGGCAAATAGTCAAACGCAAAAAAAGGTTGGGCGAATCTTATGAAATTGAGCTGACCGGCAAAAACGGCAAAGAAATTGCGGTGATTGTTTCCCCGCAGTCGATTATTGACATAGATGACAATTATAAAGGCAGCTTTGCAATTTTCACTGACATTTCCAGGCAAAAGCAGGTCAAGGAAGTGCTGCTAAAAGCGCACGACCGTCTTGAGCGTCGGGTGATAGATCGAACCAAGGAACTGGAAGACAAGACCAAAAACCTTGAGGAATTAAATACGGCCCTGAAAGTTTTGCTGAAAAAAAGGGATGAGGATAAAATCGAACTGGAAGAAAAAGTGCTGGTCAATGTGAAGGAACTGGTATTCACTTATCTTGAAAAATTGAAAAAGAGCGGACTGGATGACAGGCAAAAGACCTATGTCGAGATTATCGAATCTAATCTAAATGACATTGTTTCACCCTTTGTGCGCGGATTATCCAATAAATATTTAAACCTGACGCCCACCGAAATTCAAACCGCCAATCTTGTAAAACAGGGCAAAACTTCAAAAGAAATTGCCAAGATAGTGAATTTGTCCGCCAGAACAATTGAGTTTCACCGGGACAATATTCGCAAAAAAATGGGGATAAAAAATATAAAGGTAAACTTAAGAACCCACCTTTTATCCATGCAACAATACGGGGATTAAGCCCGTAATATGCCCGTAATCTTCTCGTCTTGTTTTTCCAGGCAAACTCTGCTTTGAAATAAATTTAAAAAATGAAGCGTTTTCATTTTTTTAAGGCTCTTCTAATTTTATTTCATTACGCCGTTAGCTTTGCTTTAATTGCAATCTAAATAATAATTCTAATCCGTTTCCTGTCACCTTACAGCAAAGAGGGGAATATGAAAAATCAAAATTATTGCTCGTTAAATGAAAAGCTAAGTGAAATTTCACGGCGGGATTTTATGAAGTTTTGTGGAATTGTGGCGGCGAGTATGGGACTGCCGTTAAGTGCAGGGCCGCAAATGGCCGAAGCGGCGACTAAAGCCAAACGCCGGCCCCCGGTGATCTGGCTGCACGGGCAGGAATGCACCGGCTGCACAGAAATCCTGCTGCGGCCCACGCATCCATCCCTGGAACACTTGATTCTTGATCTGATCTCGCTCGATTACCACGAAACCTTAAATGCCGGTGCCGGACACCAGGCGGAAGCAGCTCTAAAGCAGTCCATGAAAGAGAATGCCGGGAAATACATCCTGGTAGTGGAAGGCTCCGCACCGCTAAAGGATGGCGGCAAATACTGCATGATCGGTGGACGCCCCTTCGTGGACATCGTCAAGGAGACCGCCGCCAAAGCAGCCGCCGTGGTTGCCATCGGCTCGTGTGCCTCCTGGGGAGGTTGGCAGTCGTCGTCGCCCAATCCGACGGGGGCTACCGGCATTCCCGAGGTTTTGAAGGGAACCACCGTGGTAAGCATTCCAGGATGCCCCCCCAACGCCTATAATTTCCTTTCAACGGTACTCTACTTTCTTACCTTCGGCAAACTCCCGGCCCTGGATGAAAAGGCCAGGCCCAAATTCGCCTATGGCAGACTGATTCACGAAAACTGTGAACGCCGAGCCCATTTTGACGCCGGACGCTTTGCTAAACAATTTGGCGATGAAGGTCACCGCCAGGGTTATTGCCTGTATGAATTAGGCTGCAAGGGGCCGATAACACATGCTAACTGCCCGTCAATACTCTATTACGCAGGCGCAGGCACCTGGCCGGTGGGTACCGGCCACCCCTGTTTCGGCTGTACGGAAGAAGCGGTTGGATTCAAAATCCCGCTGCATACCCAGGCTGAAGTTTCCCAGGTTACTCCTGCTGCCGCGCATGCACCCATTGAAACCGCGCAAGGCAAGGGTATGTCAGCGGGAGCAGCCGGCGTTTTGGGTGGAGTTGCCGGTGTAGCCATAGGCGCAGGTGCTATGATCGCCAAGAATCTTGGCCAATCTGACGAAGGAGAATAGTTTATGGAGATCAAACGAAGAGATTTCCTCAAAACAGTCGCCGGCGGTGCCGCCCTGGCGCTGGCCCAGCCGGCTATGGCCCTGGCGCGTGAAAAAGCGCGCCTTCCCGACGCCGTCGGGATTCTTTATGATGCCACGCTTTGTATCGGCTGCAAGGCCTGTATGGTGGGTTGCCGCAAAGCCAATAATCTGCCGGTGGAAATGACAGGTTCACAAAATCTGTGGGACAACCCCATGGATCTGTCTGCCAAGACCTTCAACATTATCAAAAAATATAAAAACGGTACCGGCCAGTTCAAAGACCGGGAAATCAACGGATTCTCTTTTATCAAGCGGCACTGCATGCATTGCGTTGATGCCGCCTGTGTCTCCGCCTGCCCGGCAACCGCCATGACCAAGGACGCCAAGACCGGCATTGTTTCCTATAACAAAGATGCCTGTATCGGCTGCCGTTACTGTCAGGTGGCCTGTCCGTTTAATATTCCTAAGTTTGAGTGGGACAATCCCTTTCCGAAAATTACGAAATGCCAGTTGTGCGATCATTTGCTGGCAAAAGGCCAGTTACCTGGTTGTTGCAATGCGTGTCCAACCGGGGCGTCACTGTTCGGACCGGTAGCAGCACTGCTTGAGGATGCCAAACGCCGGCAAAAGATGCAGCCTGGCAAATACTATGATTTTTCGGTAGCTTCCACTACATCCGGCAGGACCCAGTATCAGCCGGCGGCCCGCTATGTCCCCCGTATTTACGGGGAAAGCGAAGTTGGAGGCACCCAGGTACTCATGCTGGCCGGCGTGCCGTTTAGCAACTTGGGCCTGCCCGATTTGCCGTCCACATCGTACGTGGCTATGGCGGAGAATATCCAGCATACGCTTTACAAGGGAATGATACTGCCGGTTGTTGCATTTGGCGGATTGGCCTTTTTGGTAAAAAGGTCGGGCAAAAAGAAAGAAATGGATCTCCCCGCCGAAAGCGGGCCGGATATCAAACCGGATTAAAATTTAATCTTATTGGGGGACACGTAGTTTCCCCCAAACCCCTCTTCCGCGTGCTTACCCCACCGCAAGCGGATGGGGTATTAAAAAAAGCATAATAAAATTAACGGCTTGTCCGCCTCCGGCGGGCTTGTCCGGATCAGGCTTTGGCCTTAAGGAGTGATTTATGAAAGAAGAACAACCATTAGGGGGAAGGCTTTTTACACCGACGTTTTTGTTCTGTCTCTTATTTTTTATAATCGCCCTTTTCTTGCTTGCCAAACGATTTATGTACGGCCTTGGTGCGGTCACCAACATGAGCGACGGGTATCCCTGGGGGTTATGGATCGCTTTTGATGTGGTTGTGGGAACCGCCTTTGGCTGCGGCGGTTATGCCATGGCGCTGCTGATATATGTTTTCAACAAGGGAGAATATCACCCGTTGATTAGGCCGGCGCTGATGACCAGCCTGTTCGGTTATTCCCTGGCCGGTTTGGCGGTATTCATTGATGTGGGCCGCTACTGGCAGATGTATAACATCTTTTTGCCCTGGTATATAAACCCCAATTCGGTGCTGCTGGAAGTTGCCTTGTGTATTGGTGCTTACGTTGTGGTGCTGTGGATCGAATTTACGCCTGCCTTTTTGCAAAAAATGGGGGCTGACAGCGCCAAAAAGTCTTTGGAAAAAATCATGTTCATTTTCATTGCTTTAGGCATCCTACTGCCGACCATGCACCAATCTTCGCTGGGGACCATGATGGTAGTGGCCGGCAGTAAGTTGAGTCCTTTGTGGTGGACACCCTGGCTGCCGCTTTTGTTTTTAATCTCATGTATATTTATGGGGTTTGCCATCGTCATTTTCGAAGCAAGCGCCACAAGTACGCGATACAAAATAGCGGACGAGAGCCACATGCTGAGCAAGCTTTCAGGGATTTTTCCCTGGATGATCGGAATCTATCTTCTTGTCCGTTTCGCCGATGTCGCCGTTCGGGGACATTTAGGCCTCGCCTTTAAAGGCGATCTAATGGGGAATATGTTTTTGCTGGAAAATCTACTTCTACTGGTTCCCATGTGCATTCTTTTTATGCCCGCCAGTCGCAACAATGCCCGTGTGCTTTTTTTCTCGGCAATCTCAATTATTCTTGCGGGTACTTTGTACCGTTTTAATTGTTATCTTATCGGGTTTAATCCGGGAGGAGGCTGGACATACTTTCCGGCAGCCGGAGAAATTTTAATAACTGTTGGAATCGTGTCCTTAGAGATAATGGCATTTTTATGGTTTGTTAAAAGACTCCCTATATATCATCGAGCCTAAACCTAACTTATTTGCAATACCAGGAGGCATTACATGTCTAAAAGAATTGTAATCGATCCGATTACCAGAATCGAAGGTCATCTTAAAATTGAGTGTGAAGTCGACAACGGCAAGGTGGTAGATGCCTGGTCATCCGGAACCATGTGGCGCGGCATTGAAGTCATCCTGCAGGGCCGCGATCCCCGGGATGCCTGGATCTTTACCCAGCGGATTTGCGGGGTCTGAACGACCGTTCATGCTATTGCCTCGGTCCGGGCGGTCGAGAACGCGCTGAATCTGGAAGTTCCCCTCAATGCTCAGTATATCCGCAACCTGATGATGGGAACGCATGCCATGTTTGATCACATTGTTCATTTTTATCATCTTTGTGCCCTTGACTGGGTGGATATTGTCTCGGCCTTAGGAGCCGATCCCAAAGCAGCCGCCGGTTTAGCGGAAAAGCTGTCCACCTGGCCCAAAAACAGCCAACATGAAATGAAAGCCGCCCAGGACCGGCTCAAGACCTTTGTGGGCTCGGGTCAACTGGGAATTTATGCCAGCGGCTACTGGGGACACAAAGCCATGAAGTTGCCGCCGGAAGTGAACCTGCTGGCCGCGGCCCACTATCTCCAGGCGCTGGAATATCAGCGCAAAATCAACAAAGCAGTGTCGATTTTAGGCAGCAAAACACCTCACGTCCAAAACCTGGCGGTCGGCGGCGTGGCCAACGCTATTAACCCTGACAGCCAATCGGCCCTGAACATGGAACGCCTATACTATGTCAAAACCCTGATCGATGAGATCGGCGATTTTATAAAGAATGTATATGTGGTGGATGCCTGTGCCGTCGGGGCTATTTACGCCGACTGGACCACAATCGGGGCCGGGGTTACCAACTACCTGTGTGTTCCGGATATGCCGCTGGATACCAAGGGAACAAAGTTTGAACTCCCGGGCGGTTATATTCCCGGCGGAGACGTATCCAAACATAAGCCGATCACATCTTTCAACGACGACCTCTTTGAAAAGAGCGTCAAGGAGAGCATTAAGCACTCTTATTATCAGGGCGACTGGAATCGTCATCCCTATGAGGAAGAGACCGTTCCCAACATGACCGAATATGACACCAACGGCAAATACTCCTGGGTAAAGGCGCCGACGTTTGACGGCAAACCCGCCCAGGTCGGCCCCCTTGCCAATGTGCTCAACATGTTTGCCGCCGGACACAAACCAACGGTGAAGTATGCCACACATACTCTGGAGACGGTCAATGCCGTGCTTTCCATGCTGGGCTCCAGCACAAGGGTATCGGTTAATTCCCTGCATTCAACCGTCGGCAGGATTGCCGCCCGGGCCATTCGCTGTGCTGTTATGCATGACGCCTGTGTGTCACAGTGGGAGTTGTTGATTGCTAATATCGGTAAAGGCGATACATCGACATTCAACCAACCGGTATTCCCGAAAGGGGAACAAAGAGGTTTCGGCTTCCATGAGGCTCCACGAGGCGTGCTGTCTCACTGGGTTGTAATTGAAAATGGAAAAATCAAAAATTATCAGTGTGTTGTTCCATCAACCTGGAATGCAGCCCCCCGTAACAGCGATGATGCCAAGGGGCCGTATGAAGCGGCTCTGATCGGCACCCCGATTGCCGATCCTGAAAAACCGCTGGAGGTACTTAGAACCGTACATTCTTTTGACCCGTGCCTGGCGTGTGCCATTCATGTGGTAAATCCGAACAAAAAAGAAATCGTGAAAGTTAAAGCGTTTTGAGCCCAAACTCAACCTCATCGAACAACAATTGCCCGGAGTCGGCCGACTCCGGGCAATCTTTTTTAAATGTACTGGTACTCGGTTTGGGTAACATTTTGCTGTCTGACGAAGGTGTCGGAGTTAAAGCTGTTGAAGAACTTCAGCGCCGTTATGATTGCTCCGATGCCGTCGAGATCGTGGACGGCGGGACAGTCGGGTTCGAACTGCTGCCCTACTTTGATGAGCGCAGCCATATTCTGATCGTTGATGCTGTTAAAGCCGACAACAAACCGGGAACCATAGTAAAAATCGACGACCCTCCGGCGTATTTCAGTTCTAGAACTTCTCCCCATCAAATCGGTCTGGCCGATGTTATCGGCCTTGCCACAATTACCGATAACCTGCCCAAAAATATTATTTTATTAGGAATTGAGCCCAAACGGTTTACAACCGGCCTGACGCTTTCGAGCGAAGTCGCGCAGAACCTGAGCCGCCTGGTTGATATGGTGGTCGCCGAGTTGGAAGCAATTGGTGTAAAGGTTAAATCCAAATAAAATCGATGCTCGATTTTATACAACGTCCCGCTTACAGCGGGACTCAAATAAAGGCATTTCCCTTGCTGTAAGTGGGCATCTCTCTTTCGGGGTTGAACTACAGGGGAATATTTGATATCTGTCGAAAGAAATGAAGAGCTTGTTGTAAATTATAGCGAGATAAAATTAGTATGTGCCTTGCAATTCCATCGAAAATTGTAAAAATAGAAAACAACGTGGCAACCATTGATGTTGACGGCGTCCAAAGAGAAGCCAGCTTGCTTCTAATAGAAAATCCCAAGGTAGGAGAGTACGTTATTGTACACGCCGGTTTTGCTATCAACAAACTAAACCAAGAAGATGCCAAAGAATCCTTAAAACTCCTTAAAGAAGCAGCCTCGTTGATATTCGACAACCCTAAGGAGGGGACTGACAGCGATTGACCGAAGAGTGTGTTGCCCAAAGAGTCCGGATAAACGGGATCGTCCAAGGGGTAGGCTTCCGGCCCTTTATTTACCAGCTTGCAAACCAGTACAATCTGAAAGGAGAAGTTGCCAATACATCCGCAGGTGTTGCCGTCCATATTGAAGGCCCCCCAGCCAATATCGCATCGTTTTCAAAAGATATTTCCCTAAAATGCCCGCCGCTGGCCCATATCACCGAGATCTCGCTTCACGACGAACCTGTTGAAGGTTTCAAGGACTTTACCATTGTTCTAAGCAGGGAGCAGGCTGTGATGACAACCCTGATATCACCGGATGTTTCGGTCTGTGATGACTGCCGGCGCGAACTTTTTGATCTTTCTGATCGCCGTTTCGAGTACCCTTTCATTAACTGCACCAATTGCGGGCCCCGCTATACTATCATTAATGATATTCCGTATGACCGGCCGAAGACCTCCATGGAGCACTTTAAAATGTGCCCTGCCTGCCAAAGGGAATACGATGACCCTGCAAATAGACGGTTTCATGCCCAGCCTAATGCCTGCGCCGAGTGTGGCCCCCATATAGAGCTTTATGACAATACCGGTCAAAAGGTGGCGACTGAAAAACCGCTTGAAAAAGCGGCCAAGCTGTTAAAGCAAGGATGTATTGTGGCCCTCAAGGGACTGGGTGGTTTTCATCTGGCTGTGGATGCTGAAAACAGTCAGGCGGTTGAAGCTTTGAGAAGACGAAAGCATCGAGAAGAAAAACCCCTGGCGCTGATGTCGTATGATATTGAATGTATTCGAAGATTTGCGCAGGTGCAACCGCAAGAAGAAAAATTGCTGATCTCCCCACAGCGTCCCATCGTACTTGCACTAAAAAAAGAACCTAATTCGATTTCAGAACAAGTGGCACCCGGCAACCGGTATTTCGGCGTGATGCTGCCGTATACACCTTTGCATTACCTTTTGTTAAACTACGGATTTACCGCTCTTGTAATGACCAGCGGCAACATGAGCGAAGAGCCGATATGCATCGACAATGATGATGCCTTTAAGCGGCTGTCTGGTATTGCGGATTATTTTTTGATTCATAACCGTGACATCTATCTGCGCAGTGATGATTCTATTGTCAGAAAAACAGCCGGGTTAACACGGTTTATCCGGCGTTCCAGGGGATATGTCCCGGTGCCTGTTTTTTTGAAAAGAAAAATTCCGTCTATTTTGGCTTGCGGGGCTGAACTTAAAAATACGATCTGCCTGACCAAAGACGACAATGCCTTTATAAGCCAGCACATCGGCGATCTTGAAAACTTGGAAACCTATGATTTTTTCCTGTTGACGATCCAACATATGCAGCGGATACTGGATATTAATCCGGAAATTATTGCATTTGATCTGCACCCGGACTATTTAAGCACCCGCTATGCCCAAGAACAGCAAGATATTCAAAAAGTCCAGGTCCAGCACCACCATGCCCATATCGCCAGTGCCATGGCGGAAAATCAGATCGACGGTTCCGTGATCGGACTGGCTTTTGATGGGAGCGGCTATGGAACCGACGGGAACATATGGGGAGGGGAAGTCCTGGTTGTGGACATGGAAAAATATTTCCGTGCGGCTCATTTTGCCTATGTACCCATGCCGGGAAGTGCTGCTGCGATTAAGGAACCCTGGCGCATGGCTGTAAGTTACCTTTACGATGCTTTTGGATCCGACTTTTTTGATCTTGATCTTCCTTTATTGAACGCCGTTGATTTAAAAAAAATAAAGATCATGGTGGAGATGGTTGATAAAAAGGTTAACGCACCGCTTACTTCCAGCCTGGGGCGACTTTTCGACGGCGTTGCCGCCATTTGCGGAATACGATACAAGGTTGCTTTTGAAGGACAGGCCGCCATGGAGTTGGAGATGCTGGCAAGCGACAACGTAAAAGATGTTTATGACTATGAATGGAAGACTGCAGACGGACACCAAATTCTAACCAGGCCGATTATTTGCGGCGTGGCCAAAGATGTGGCACAAGGAATCGCTCCGGCAGTGATCAGTTGCAAATTCCATCAGACCCTGATCCGGATGTTTTCCGACCTGTGCGAGGTCGTTCGTAAAGAGAACGGCTTGAACCGCGTAGTACTAAGCGGCGGTGTGTTTCAAAACTCGCTGCTTTTAACCGGACTGATTAATGCACTTGCAAAGAGAAAATTTAAGGTTTTTTCCCACTCAAAAGTGCCGGCCAATGACGGGGGCATCAGCCTCGGCCAGGCCCTGGTCGCAACGGCAGTTGCCGATAAAATTTGACAGGATTGACCGGGGATAAAACATGATACAAAATTCAAGCTACAGGATACATGAATCCTGTATTTTGTATCCTATATCTGATACATTATGGACAATCTTTTTGCCTCGAATATTATATAAACAAAAAAGAAAAGGCTTAATTAGGAGAGAGGTCTGGGAGTTTTCGCTGTAAGATCGCTCAATGGATAATCATATTTTAAAACGTGTGAACTCGCATATAAAGGTTCGTAAAGAAAGAACAGAATCTTTCGCAATAAAATTAATTGGTTTGCTGAACGACCGGCAATCTCTTGCGATGATAGATTTTAGTGATACGTCTGTTCTTTCTAACGATCCTTAATATGCTCAAACAGCACATGCTTTAAAATCTGATCATCCATTTCGCTGACTCACAAAATATTATGGAAAAAACTCTCCGACTGCTGAATTAGGAAAGCAACCATGGCAATAAAATATTCAGAAGAGTACCGGGACCCCGCAATCACCCGAAAAATTGTTAAACAGATAGCAGCGGTCAGTAAACAGCCGCTGCGTTTGATGGAGGTCTGCGGCACGCACACCATGTCAATTTTCAAAAGCGGCATTCGAGAACTTTTGCCGAAAACGATTGCACTTCTTTCCGGCCCGGGGTGTCCCGTATGCGTTACCGCCCAGAATGAAATCGACGCTTTTATCGCCTTGTCCAGAACCGATGATGTCATCGTGACCACCTTCGGCGATCTGATGAGGGTTCCGGGAACCGATTCTTCCCTGCAATTGGAACGCGCCGGAGGGCAAGATATCCGCATTGTATATTCGACCTTCGATGCCCTGGATATCGCCCAAAAGAATCCTGATAAAAGTATCGTTTTTTTGGGTGTAGGGTTTGAGACCACCGCACCGACCATTGCAGCATCAATTATGACTGCAAAACAGATGCACCTTGACAACTACTCTGTTTTTTGCGCCCACAAATTGGTCCCACCGGCCCTGACAGCATTAGGGCAAGCCAAGCGTATCAACATCGACGGTTTCATGCTTCCCGGCCATGTTTCCGTAATTATCGGCACAAAAGCCTATCAGCCCTTTTTTGAACAATTTCAAGTCCCGTGTGTTGTAGCGGGGTTTGAGCCGGTCGACATCCTGCAGGCGATCCTCATGCTGGTTGAACAAATCGAAGCCGGCAAGCCGCAACTGGCCAACGCCTACCGGCGGGCGGTCACATTTGATGGCAACCTGAAGGCCCAAAGCATCTTGCAGGATGTATTTGAAACCGTGGATGTGAACTGGCGTGGTATTGGGACGATCCCGCAGAGCGGGCTTAAAATCAGAAAAGAATTTGCATCCTTTGACGCGCAAGTAAAATTCAATCTTCCTCTTTTTGAGACCAAAGATCCCAAAGGATGTGCCTGCGGAGAGATTCTGACGGGCCTAAAGATTCCTCCGGAGTGCCCACTCTATAAAAAAGCCTGTACTCCCATGGAGCCGATAGGACCCTGCATGGTATCAAGCGAAGGAACCTGTGCAGCATATTATCGGTATCACAGCACCTAACAGTTGATGGAGAGTATGGGATTGCTGCCATATATCATAACAATCGGGCTTTCCGCTTTTTTACTGTTTTTGATCCAGCCGATGATTTCAAAAATCATCCTTCCGGTCTTTGGAGGCGGGGCTTCAATCTGGCTGACTTCCCTGATTTTTTTCCAGGTCCTGCTGCTTGCCGGATATTTTTTCAGCCACATTCTGGCAACATACTTAAGTCCTAAAAAAAAGGGAGCATTACTTTTTATTGTAACAGGTGCTGCATTTTTGTTTATACCGTTAAATATTACTTTTCCCCAAGTCTCTTTGTTTCCCACTGTCAATATATTTATAGTTCTTTTTACATCAATCGGACTGCCTTATTTTCTATTGTCTTCGACAAGCCCGATCCTGCAGCACTTTATCGCCGTCGACCCGCACAATAAAGAAAGAAACCCATATGTCCAGTATGCTGTATCAAACACAGGCTCGCTGGGGGGACTGCTCGTTTATCCGGTATTAATCGAGCCGTTATTGACAAATTCAATGCAGACAAAGGTCTGGTCATATGGATTTTGTATATATTCTGCTCTTATAGCCATCTGCATTATTAAATATCTTAAGGGAATAAGCGGCAGAAGTACTGATAATGTCATACAGCCTGGTGCTGCCGGGGAAGAGGCGCAAACGGATATTTCTTTACGCACGCGCGCAGACTGGCTTGTTCAAAGCATGATACCGTCCGCAACACTGATAGTAATAACGCGTCACCTGACCACCGATATTGTGAATCTGCCCCTGTTGTGGATTCTGCCTCTTTGCTGCTATCTTGCATCGTTTATTATCTGTTTTTTATTCACGGGCATTTCACGCCCTTCTCCTCTGCGGACACTGGCGGTTATACTACCTGTTGCGGCTATGGGTATCACGCTGCGCTCAGAGATTGACATGGCATTTTGGGGTGAGGTTGCCGTGGCGTGCGGATGCCTGTTTGCGATCTGCATGTTTTTTCACGGAAACCTTGAACGAGGTAAGCCGCATTCATTGAACCTGACAGCTTTTTATTTTTACCTCTCTGCCGGAGCTTGCTTCGGCAGTATTTTAGCCGGGATACTTGCGCCCCAGCTGTTTAAGAGTAATTTTGAACTCTACATAGTTATAATTGTAACGCTCTATTTTTTGCTGGCGCCTTCCGTACAGCAGAAAGAAAAAAAATATAGACTGTTTTACAATATTGTTGCAGCAGTTGTTCTGGCGGTGGTCTTTATCAGTCAAGAGATCATAGCAGAGTCTTCAACCCTGTTTCAAACCAGAAATTTCTACGGATCCTATACTATTTTGGAAAAACCGGAAATTAAGAAAAAACAGATAACGGGAAAACTTCTTCTAAGCGGTACAACTGTTCACGGCGGGGAAGCGCGGCAGGCAGGAAGGTTGATTCCGATTACATATTATCATGAAAATTCAGGCGTGGGTCTTGCATTTTCCCGTATCAAGACGCTGAAAAATATCGGCTGTGTCGGACTTGGAACAGGGGTTGTTGCCTTGTATGGTAAAAAGGGGCAAGTTTTCGATTTTTACGAAATAGACCCGGATATTATTAAAATTGCACAGACACATTTTAACAACTTAAAGACCAGCAGGGCGGCTGTCAGAAATTTCGCCGGCGATGCGCGCGTAAAACTCAGGAAGGTTACGAATGGAACCTATGATATGCTGGTTGTTGATGCTTTTACAGGTGGTGCAATCCCAACGCATTTGCTTACACATGAGGCCATGGAGGAATTTTTCAGAGTATTGAGCAAGGACGGCTTGATTTTGTTTCATATTTCAAACCAATTTGTTAACCTTCTGCCTGTGCTGAGCTGCAATGCTGAAAAAATGGGATTACATATAATGCACCACGAGTCAGTGCCGGAGCTGCTGACATACAGGTTTTATGCGCACTGGGTTGCTGTTGCAAAAAACAGAAAAGCTTTCGACTTACTGACTAGGGATGATAAGATGTGGAAAGAACCTGCAGGTAGCAAAATATGCTGGACAGACGAATTCTCTAATATATGGTCGGTAATCAACTTCCGACATTAGCCGGCATTTATATACTGAAGCGTATATTTAAAATATCCCCGTCTTTTACCTTGTAATTCTTTCCTTCCAGGCGGAAGTGGCCGTTGTCGCGGATACCTTTTTCCGAACCGCAGGCCTT
Source organism: Desulfobacterales bacterium (assembly GCA_030145595.1). Classification (GTDB taxonomy): domain Bacteria; phylum Desulfobacterota; class Desulfobacteria; order Desulfobacterales; family UBA11574; genus Desulfatibia_A. The sequence goes on from JAQYVG010000012.1 coordinate 17,422, forward strand.
CAGGTCGTCGTAAGAGAAGCACTCGGCGCGGATAAATCCCCGGCAAAGGTCGGAATGGATCTCTGCTGCGGCGTCCAGGGCCGTGTCGCCGCTGCGCAGCGTCCAGGCCCGGACCTCATCAGTTCCCACGGTAATAAAACTGATATGGCCCAGAATTTCATAGGCAAAGCGGGTTATGCGCTCATGGGCGGATTCGGCGATGCCCATCTCCGTCATGAACAGCCCGGCTTCTTCGCTGTCGCTGATTGCGGCCAGTTCCATTTCAAAGCTGCCTGCAAATTCGATAACCTTATATTTTGCTTCGATTTTGGCCGACAGATCCTGGTTGCGGCCGAAATTGTTTTCTCCGGAGTTCAGAATGACAAAAAACGGTTTGTGGGTTAAAAACTGGAATCCGCTGATTAGCTTTTGTTCGTTGTGGTTCAAGGTCAAATCCCGTACATGGCGACCGCGGTCTAGTTCTTCGAGTATCTTTTGGAGAATCTTCTCTTCCAGTTGCATGGTGTTGGTCTTTTTGCCGCGCCTGGCGCTCCAGGCGATGCGTTCGAGCCTCTTTTCGGTGATGATCATATCAGACAGGATAAACTCGGTATCGATGGTATCGATATCCGCCAGCGGTGCCGGACTGCCCATCATTTCATCGCTAAAATTGCGAGCAACCAGGGCAATAGCATCCAGGTTGCGGACGAGATTCATCTGGGCACTGAAAAAATCGTCTTTGCGGGCCGAACCTTTAGTCAAGCCGGCAAAATCGACGATCTCTATGGTGGCATAGGTTGTTTTTTTGGGGTGGTAAAGTTGTGTGAGGCGGGTGATGCGTTCGTCGCCCACTTCAACAATGGCAACGTTTGGTTCGGCTTTGCTGTTGGCATAGGCGCCAACATCGGCTTCCGAACGTGTCAGGGCGTTAAAAATGGTTGTCTTGCCGGAATTGGGCAGACCTAACAATCCGATTTTCATTAATTTTCCTTTCCTTGATTTATCACAAACCGTATCTGCGCTAGTTTATGCACAGACGACGTTTTTAAAAGATTGGTAAGATAAGCCTGATATGGTGGTTTGTCCAGCACGAAAATAAAATCAAGCATCTAGAAAAAAAATATGCACCACTTTCAAACGCCGGCATAATCTCAAAAGTCATTTTGTTTTGTCTCCAACTCCAGACATTGCGCAATAACGCGCAATCAGTGCAAAAAAATATTGCGCATTATTGCGCGATATCCGCGAGACTATCTTAGGCAGGCAAGATTTTACCCGTTTATTTATCCAATTATATCCAATCAGCTTGACAATGCGGCTAAATGGGTATAAATGGATATGAAATTGGATATTTCAAAATAGTTCACCGGGGGCAAGAGATTTGACAGGATAACAGGATAGACTTGATATTAATCCGCCGTAAGTCTGGCGGATAATTAAAGCCAATGAAATCCAATTGGTTAATTACCTTGTTTCTGCAGGGAAACCTGTGGGCCTGATTCTTAATTTTGGAGAGAGGAAAGTTGAAATTAAGCGTAAGGTCAAGGATTTGAATTAAGTGATCAACAGGATGAAAAAACAATCAAGTCTATCCTGTTATCCTGTCAAAGATAACTGAACTGTTACGATATTTCATTAAATATCCGGTATAGAGAAAAGGGCGCATGACACCACGCATTGTAAGGCTTATTGCCGAGATTGATGAATTTAAGGGATTTTGGAAGGGAATGGCTACGCTTTCCGTCGATTTCCTTTCAAACCTTCGAGTCCTTGCAACGATTGAATCCATTGGCTCTTCAACCCGCATTGAAGGTGCTAGGCTCACGGATTCGGAAGTTTCGGCACTTATAGAAGGAATCGGTACGCGTTCTTTTAGAAGCCGTGATGAACAAGAGGTTGCCGGATACGCCGAAGCCTTGCGGCTCGTACAGGAATCTTATGATGAAATCGATCTAACCGAAAACAATATAAAGTATCTTCATAAAGTTTTGCTCAAGTTTTCAGACAAGGATACGTGGCATCTAGGAGAGTATAAGAAACATCCGAATCATGTGGCTGCTTTTGACGCTGACGGTCGTGAAATTGGAATTATTTTTGAAACCGCATCTCCCTTTGAAACGCCTCAAATGATGGAAGCCTTGATGGCGGTTACCAGGAAGAACTTGAAAGACGTTGATACGCATCCCTTGATAGCCACGGCTGAACTTATAGTCCGATTTCTTGCGATCCATCCGTTTCAGGACGGCAATGGTCGCCTTTCCCGGGTGTTGACCAACCTTTTACTGCTTCGCAACGGCTATGTCTATGTGCAATACAGTTCTCACGAAAGCGTTGTTGAAGCGGATAAGGACAAGTATTATCTGGCTTTGAGAACGGCACAAAAGGAATTGGGATCCGGTGAAAAATCGTCCGAGATTTGGACAACGTTTTTTCTTGAAATGCTCAAAAAGCAAAAAGATCATTTACTTAAAAAGATCGAGAGGGAAAAAATCGCTCATGCCCTGCCTGATGTGTCGATACGCATTTTAAACCTTGCCAAAGAACACGGGCGGGTAACTGTATCCTTTGTCACGAGCGTGCTGCAGATCAACCGCAACACGGTAAAAAAGCACCTTCAGCATCTTGTAAGAACAGGAAAACTTGTTCTTCATGGCAAAGGAAGGGGATCATACTACTCCCCTTTTACCCGAGGTTATTGAAAAGTTACACCCTAACCCGGATAAACCGGAAATAACAAATTACAAGCACCCCGCCAAAAAGACGGCGGGCAGGCAAATTACAAATAAATTCCAAATTATAATATCCAAATCTCAAATAAGATCAAAGATCAATTGTTTGGAATTTTGAATTTTAGTAATTGTTATTTGTTTGTTATTTGTTTTTTGATTATTGTGATTTATTGTTATGTGTTTATTGTATTTTGTTTTTTGACACAAAATGCACAAAAATTACATTTAAGGTACTAATTGAGCGTAAACAAGGTATAACGATGAAAACAGATACGATTTTATTGGATCACGGCGGCGGCGGCAAGATGTCGCATCGTCTGGTTACGGATCTTTTGCTTCCCATTTTTGACAACCCCATTCTTTCCCAGCTACATGACGGGGCCGTTGTGGATATTAACGGGCAGCGACTGGCCTTTTCCACCGATACTTTTGTGGTGGACCCTATCTTTTTCCCCGGTGGCAGTATTGGCGATCTGGCCGTAAACGGGACTGTCAACGATCTGGCCATGTGCGGTGCCATGCCCCAATATCTCAGCGTAGGGTTGATACTGGAAGAAGGTTTTTCCATCAGCGATCTTGAAAGAATAGTAAACGATATCGGCGCTGCGGCTAAAAAAGCCGGTGTTATCGTTGTAACCGGAGACACCAAGGTGGTTCCCAAAGGGGCGGTTGACAAAATCTTTATTAATACGTCCGGCGTTGGGCGGGTACCTGCAGATGTGGATATTTCCAGCCATAAAGCCCGGCCCGGTGATCAAATTATTCTCAGCGGGAGCATCGCCGATCACGGCATGACCGTATTGACACAGCGTGAAGGGATGAAGTTTGATTCAGCGATCAGAAGCGATACCACAGCTTTGAATCGAATGGTGGCAAACATGCTTGCAGCGTGCAAGGGTATCCATGTACTGCGGGACCCGACCCGCGGTGGTGTAGGCACGGCGCTGAACGAAATTGCCGATAAATCAGGCATCGGAATCAGGATTTATGAAGAAAAGATTCCACTAAAAGATGAAACCGCCGGCATCTGTGAACTCTTGGGATTTGATCCGCTTTATGTTGCCAATGAAGGTAAACTGATTGCGTTTGTCCCTGGCCAAGATGCCGAAAACATCCTTGCGGCCATAAGGGAGGATGATTGCGGTAAGGACGCTTGCATTATCGGCGAGGCAGTCTCCGATAACCCCGGCCGGGTAATCATGCAAACCCGCATCGGGGGTGCCAGAATCGTCGACATGCTGACCGGAGAGCAACTTCCGCGTATTTGTTAGAAGTGGTTTCAAAACCTCCCCTCAAGCCTAATCTCGGTGTTGGAGCGAGGGATTGATCTTAAACCTGTTTGAAGGTTTTGAAACCACTTCTATCAAATTTTGTTTCTTGACTTTCAAAAGGGATGTAATTACAATGTATCAACATTCCTTGCCAAGGAGGTCAAATATGAGAGCGCGAATAGTGAAAATCGGGAATTCCCAAGGGATACGTATTCCAAAACCTTTGCTCGAACAGACTGGGATCTTGGAAGATGTTGAGTTAGATGTGGATAAAAATCAAATAATTATACGGCCAGTATCTAACCCGAGAGACGGATGGGATGACGCTTTTAGGGCGATGGCAAAATTGGGTGATGATGCGATAATAGATGAGTTTGATAACATTTCACACTCTTGGGATGACGACGAATGGCAATGGTAGCTAATCGATTTGATGTATATTTGACAAATCTTGATCCTACAGTTGGTTCTGAAATTCAGAAAACCAGACCGTGCTTGATTATTTCACCTGATGAAATGAACAAACACATCCGCACCGTAATAATCGCTCCTATGACCACAGCCGGGAAAGATTACCCCACTCGAGTCACCTGTACATTCAAAAAGAAAAAAGGACAAATTGTCATAGACCAGATACGAACTATAGATAAAGCTAGACTTATTAAAAAGCTTGGCACTATCACTCCAGAAACCCAACTAAAGGTTATTTCCATCCTGCAACGACTCTTTGCATTTTAACACTGTCCAACATCTATATGGCACGAAATAAAAAAGGCCACTGCTAAGTGGCCCTTTTTGTTGAGCAAATTGGTGGAGCTGAACGGGATCGAACCGTCGACCTCATGACTGCCAGTCATGCGCTCTCCCAGCTGAGCTACAGCCCCACATCGAAAACCAAAAACTAACAAAAACCGTAAAATGTGTCAATATGTTTTTAGATCAGGAAGCGGTGTTGGCCGGTCATGCCACAAATCCGGAATAACTTTAAGGCGAAAGTGCGGTGCCTTTCGCCAATATAATCCCGTCCCGCTTTCAGCGGGGCGGGAGTTTCATAAAATCGTAACACGATTTTATTGGTTAATAGATGCACCATGCATATTGGAGCGCAGCGAAAATCCCGTTTCAGCGGGAACACAGAATGCATGATACACAATATAAGATGTAGAATACAAGTTGCAAGATGGAGGTTACGGGTTACGGGTTACGGGTTACGGGTTTTGGGTTGGTTGTTGCTAGTTGCTGATTCCTTACCTCTGACTTCCGACTTCTGACTTCCGACCTCTGACCTCTGACCAGGCCGCAACATCAATGTCTTGACAGGCACAAAAATAATATCCATATTGATATTTAATATAATTTCAGAACCACAACAGGGAGCAACTTTTATGTTTTTCAAACTGTTTTTAGCGTTCACACTTATTCCAGTCGCCGAAATTTATTTGATTATTAAATTGGGCGGATTTTTGGGTGCCTTCAATACGGTGGCGATCATCCTCCTCACCGGGTTTGCAGGTGCCGCCCTGGCACGCATACAGGGGATGGAAACCATGCTGCGGGTCCGGCACAGCCTGCAACAGGGGCTTGTACCGGCCGAAGAAATGGTGGACGCGCTGCTTATTTTCATAGCCGGCATAGTTTTGCTGACCCCGGGTTTCATAACCGACATAACGGGACTATTACTGCTTTTTCCACCTTCCCGTTTTCACATCAAGCGTTTTCTCAGGCGTAAATTCGACCAATTGCATAGAAACGGCAGCATTCAGCACCACCATTTCCCTTAAAAATGAAGGTTGTACAGAATAAAAACAGCAAGCTATTTCCCGGGCGCAGAAACTCCGGCATTGATCGCCGCCGATTAGAAAACCAGCGCAAAACATACAGCATCTTCGAAAGACTTTATGTATGCATGCCTGTTCCGATGGATTTTTCATCGGAGTGGTTAAAATCTTCGACAATTCCCCCTACACGCATCTCTAAATATTCAGCAATTAATTCTACATTATCTCTTTCCATTTGATTGATATCACTTGAAAGGTTTGCAACCTCTTTAAAATCTACTCCCGTAGAGAGTGTAATCAGGTAGGTTTCAACAGATGAGCCATTTACCAGGACCCCACAACCGCTGAACATTCCTAAAAATTCGTCATTCACAAATACCGGAACAACTAATTTTAACAGCCCAGCATCACATTCGGCAATGACCGGTTTTTTTGTTTGCCTGGCCTGCAACCCTAAATTGCGGTTAGCGACGGCGCAGATAAAACTCTGGCTTTTCCCGTTTGCTTGAATGACCGGGCAAAGTCGATTGGGCCATTTTTTGAATT
>JAQYVG010000130.1 GCA_030145595.1 Desulfobacterales bacterium
AGTTTTTCCCGTAATTGTTTTCTGTAATCAGAAATCTAATTCACCCTTTGGGGATGTTAAAAATTTGAAATATATAATATGGTAATGAAACATTGTCAAAGGTGAAGACCATTCAACATCCATCACCTAAAAAAATGAAGGTTGGCAGAGGATCTGGGGCATCACCGCCAAAGGCTGGCAAGCCTCGACTTTCGCTCAATTGAGATAAGATTAACATGAAAAAAGAATTTGGATCAAATTATGCGTCGATTACAGATGTAAATTTTACGGCCAAATACCGTGCAAGTTGCTACTGCAATGCGGTACAATACGAAGTATGCTCGGATCCTGTAGATGCAAAAATATGTCATTGTTTGGCATGTCAAAAACTGCATGGAGCCCCTATGCAATGGGCAGCTATATTTTACAAACATGATGTCAGAATTACCGAAGGCATTGATCACCTAAACTTTTACAACAATGAACTCAATAAATACGAGAGAATTCTTCCTTGCAAAGTCAGTTGTGCTTTGTGTGGCACCCTCATTGCTGATGAAGGACGCAATATGTGGCTTGCGTTTCCATCACTTTTTAATTTTGAGGGTGTATCAAAAGTTCCAATCAAATTCAAACCAACGTGCCATATCTTCTATGGTATGCGGGTTATTGATATAAACGATGATCTGCCTAAGTGGTCCGGTCACAAAAACCAAAGCCCAAAATTTGATTGATTGGGTTTCCTTATCGGCTATTGACTCGATTTATTCCCCAATGTACATTTAGGCATCTTCTACGAAGGATGACGGTTAATATTCAACTCCCACATGCCTTGACTAATCCACACCAAAATGCTACATAATAGCATCTGCATAAAGATAGAAATTTGGCGACATAATAATAATTACGAACCAGCTTAGAAAACATCGCAGAAAAAATGGCAAATAATAGCATAGTTTTAATCGTTGAAGACGATGCGAGTTTAAGGCGTATACTTGAAATTAAGTTTCGTAATAAAGGCTACCAAGTATATTCAGCCAGAGATGGGGCTGAGGGTCATGACCTCATTATAAAGGAAAAACCGCAAGTGTTAATTACTGATATCCACATGCCCAAAATGGATGGTAAAAGCCTGTGTGAAAAGACTTACGAATTAAAGAAGGAGAACCCTTTTTTAACTATTGTTATAACTTCTCTGGTATCTGAAGACCATAGTTGGATCGATGAGATGGATGAGACTGAACTAATGCTAAAACCTTTTGACCTCAATAAGTTAACAAGTCGAGTTGATCAATATCTTGGTAGCGCTTAACCTAATTCACCTACCAATAATTCTTTTCCAGATTTTGTTGCGTTTTACTGCCTTCAATCGTAAATCCAGGTCACCTCAATATCGGAATCGATTGGGTTTCCGAATCTTCAATCCTAAATATTGCTAATTTCCTAAAGTCTTGGCACATCTAAAGCCGACATCGGAGAACGCTTCCCAAGGGTATCTGAAGCTCTTGGATGCCGGTCCGTGGCGGAGGGACTTGTCGATGACAAGGCTTGGATAATTGATATTCTCTCGGGCTCCGGTTTCGTTTTTTTCTCGCTGATTCACGTTTGCCTGGGTGGCCCATTCCTTAACATTCTTTAAATCTATGGAATCATCAGAGGCAGTGCGAGCATGTGTATCATCCGGTAAGTGCTGACCCGCAGGCGGATTAACAGAAGTACCGTTTCCGCCGGTGGGTGTATCCACCTGGGTCATCATCTGCGTCATCATTTGGGTGTGGATATCGGTCCCGGGGGGCGCATGTTCGGTCTTTGTGGGAAGAGAGTAAGTTTTGGAAGCTAAAAAGATTTTTTTCAGCAAATTTTTATCAGAGAATGCATAAGCCCATTCACTTTCGGTAACCAGGCGCTTATCATAGTGGCGTGCATAGGCGGAAGCACCGTACCAGGTGACACGGACAATCGGATATGCTGCATACGCCGCATCTCGCAAGTGGAAGCGCCCATGGTCATAAATTATCTGTTCATATGGTTCTGTACCTTTCCCCAGGTAGTACCAAATTTCGCTGTTATTTTTTACAACGCCGTTTTCTACAATCAGGCTTTCTTTAACTTCGTTCAAAAAGTCAGCAAAGTGATGATTCGATACCATCTTTTCATCTATGTAAAAGGACGGGACCGAAACGGTCTCTCCCTGCGTAGTTGAAACCTTCGAAGCGGTCTTGACCTCACCGCCGGGGATAAGACGCATCGTAACACCGTCTTTGCCCCGGAAAGATGGAGCAGGAGAAGTGTGAGCGGTTGGCTTGGCTTTGGGAAATTCCTTAGAATCCAATATAGAAGGCTGCTCTCTGGATATCTGTGGAGCGACTGAAGGCATGGTCGTTTTACCGGGTTCACCTATTAAGTGCCAAAGCCCCATTAATCCTACAGACACGATCGCAATCACAATGCCCGCCCAGATCAAAACAGGTTGCGCCAGAAAAGAAAAACGCCCGGCTGGTTCGGCGGTTTCAACTGCGGGTTCCGTTTTAAAGGTGTCTAAGGCATCCAAAAGCGTTTTTCGAAGTTCTTCCACCGATTGCAGGCGTTCTTCTTTTTTCTCAGCCGTGGCATTTTGGATGATCCGGTCCAATTGCTGAAAAAATGGAGTCTCTTTTTTCTGCAAACCAACGCTTTTGAAAGGGATGGTTTCTTGGCCGATCTTGCCTTCCACGGCCTCATACAGAATCTTGCCCAGTGAATAAATATCGCTTTTTTGATCCGCTTTTTTAAAGTCGAAGAAATGCTCCGGGGACATGTAGGCCGGCGTTCCCCTGACATCGATGGACTGGGTCACCGGTTTCATGCGACTGGAACCGGCCAGACCAAAGTCGGCAATCTTTGCAATTGTACCGTCCAAAAGCACATTTTCCGGCTTCAGGTCACGGTGAGCGATCTCCTGAGCATGAATGGCTTCAACACCTTCCAGCAGCGGCAGAAAATAGTCCTCAATCCAAGTTGCCGTCAGATCGTCTTCAGGGTAGAAACCTTCTTCAGACATGGTAAACCGCAGAGAGGTTCCCGGAATATATTCCATGACAATATATTCGACGGATACGTCTTTTTCTTTTTTAGTAATTACCTCAGAACCGTAATCGAAGATCTGCAGAACATTGGGGTGTCGAACCTGGGCCATGGCTTCAACCTCCCGCCGAAATCTCTGCACAGCGGTTTCAATTTCTTCGGAGTCATCTTCAAACGATTGAAGCATTTCCTGTGAGATGACCTTGATGGCCACATCACGCTTGAGATTCAGTTGGTGGGCGCGGTAGACTTCGCCCATAGCGCCTTTGTCGATAAATTCTATAATTACCCATTTATCGTTGAGGACATATCCGGTTTTAAAAATATTCTCTAAGGACTTACTCATATCGCAAGAAAACCTTATATATTCTGGATGAGGTGTTTCTTTACTTAGGGTGTAGATATTCTGCAATATATCTTTAAAAGCCGTCAAGCAAAAAGGGTAACATTAAAAATTATACCAGCAAAATCGATGCCAAGCGTTAATAAAAAACATATTGATTTACATAATTGGCAATTTCGATTAAATGATATATAATAAAAGCGTTTGATTTTATACGCAAATTATTTTATTGTCTGTACCGATGTTTCGTTTTTACCCATCTGGTTATAATTTGCCCGGATGCGTATTGCTTCTCACCACATATGGATACTTTATATCCACTTTTGAGCCTAACACATTAAGAAAAAAATTCATCAATAACGGCAACATTAAAAATATTAGTGTAATTTAAGCAGGCTGCTTATATATGGCACAATGTGGCATAGACATTGCTGATAGGTAAAGGGAAAAGAAACTATTTTTTGGGAAGATAAAAGCTTCTTGAAAAGTCTGTCAGATACAAGCCATCTTAAGGAATCGAGGAGAAAATACCATGCATCCTACCTCAAAAAAAACCAGCTTAATAAAGATATTTCTTTTGGGAGTTGTTTTGCAAATGCTCATATCTGCCGGCCCCGGGAGTTCGAAGGCCTGGGCGCAAAGCATGCTCAAGATCGGTCTTTTGCACGAGCCCAAAACGCTTAACATCTGGCTGGCAAGTGATCGCTGGTCACGCAAGGTTTTAGGACAGCTCTACCAGCCGTTGTATATTCGTGAGCCCGCACGTTTGAATCTCGTCCCCTGGCTGGCTGAAGATGATCCTGTTTATGACCCGGCCGCACTCTCCTATACAATCAAACTCAGGCCGTCAAAGTGGTCGGACGGGTCCGAATTGACTTCAGAAGACGTGGCCTTTACCGGGAGATTTATTAAAAAGTTTAAGGTGCCGCAATATCTTTCCATGTGGGAATTTGTCAAAAAGATTGAAACTCCGGATAAACACACCGTTAGGTTTTTTCTCAAAGAGCCTAAAGCTATTTTCCTTACCAGAACGCTTACCACTCCCATTGTCCAGAAAAAGGAGTGGGCCAAGGTAAATACAAGTCTCGGTAATGCCGAAAAGCCAATCGAAAGTTTAAGCCGATACCCGATTGATAGACCTGTCAGCAGCGGCCCGTTTGTCTTAAAGGAGTGGAAGCCGGGGGAGTATCTTTTGCTTGAAAGAAACAGCCGTTTTTTTGGAAAAGGCAAAACCATCGCGGGACAGCCTCTGGGGCCGCACATCGACGGCATCACATTTACGTTTTTCCATACCTCCGACGCGGCGGTCCTGGCGCTTAAAAAGGGAGACATCGATATGTTCTGGTGGAGGATACAGCGGGAAAATCTCCAGCAGCTCCGGCAGACGGAAAACATACAGGTCTATACCAATAAAAGAAGCGCGCTGTATTACCTGGGGTTTAACCTCAGGAAAAAACCGTTCAATGACATTAACTTCAGACAGGCTGTCGTCACGTTAATCGACAAGGACGACATCATCAGCACGGCCCTGCATGGGGATGCATTTAAGATGCATTCCATCGTGCCTTTAGGAAACAGGTTCTGGCATTTTCCGGATGTTGCAAAGTACGGCGAAGGGCTCAGCCGGGAGGCGCGTATCCGGAAGGCTTATGAGATCCTCAGCAAGGCCGGATATACATGGGAAGTGCCGCCGCTTGATGCCGGCGGCAATATGGTTGAAGGCAAAGGAGTCATCCTACCCGATGGAAGCCCCATGAAAGAAGTAACCATTTTAACACCTACGGCTGACTACGATCCCCAACGTTTTGCCGCCGGCACGATGATCCAAAATTGGCTCAAGATAGTGGGTATTCCGGCGTCATCCAAGCCCATGGAATTTAGTGCCTTGATTCACCGGGTCAAGGAGCGGCATCAGTTTGACCTTTTCCTTCTTGGTTATGGCAAGCTTTCCCTGGACCCGGATTATTTGAGAAGCTTTTTCCATTCCAGAAACGACCGACCAAGGGGCTTAAATATGAGTGGTTACAAAAATCCGGATTTCGACAGGATTGCCGATGAATCTGCCGGAGCGATGGACATTGAAAAAAGAAGAGAACTGATATGGGATATGCAGGCAATCATTATGCACGATGTCCCCTATTTCCCTCTCTATAACCCCCGGCTGACCGAGGGGGTACGCACCGACAGGTTCAAGGGGTGGGTGGAGATGCTCGACGGCATCGGCAATATATGGTCATTTTGCCGGATACGTCCAAAATAAATAGCTTTGGAAGGGTTAATGAGAACACCAGCAAATGGGGCCAACGTTGATGAAGGGCGTCTTCCCACAATAAGGAGGATAATATGAAAAGATCCATGGCTTTTATTTTGATTCAATGCGCACTGTTTATATGTTTAGCTGTATCCGGTGCGGTCGCCGCTGACAATGGGCAAAATAATTCCCAAAACGTGATTGCATTGCCGGAACTCATCCAGCAGGCCATGGAAAGAAATCCTGCGATCATCGCTGCCAAAAATAAATGGCAGAGTGGCCATGAGATTATCGAGGCACGTAGAGCACTGCCTGATCCGCAAGTTTCCTATACGTATTTTGTAGAAAGTGTTGAAACCAGGGTTGGCCCGCAAGAAAATATCTTCGGTGCCACACAGAAGTTTCCGTTTTTCGGTAAAAGAGATCTCAAGGCCGAAGTAGCCGCTAAAGGAGCCGAGGCCTTAAAAGCATCCCATGAGGTTGTTAAACAGGAGGTTGTTCGCCAGGTCAAACTGGCCTTCTACGATCTTTTTTACGTATCAACGATTATCGATATTACCAATGATGAAAAAGAAATTTTGAGGCGGTTCGAGCAGATTGCCGCAGTCAAATATGAAACCGGTAAAGGCAGCCAGCAGAACATATTGAAAGTCCAGGTGGAAATCAGCCGGCTTCAAGAAAAACTTCTTGCTTTAGCCGGCGCGAAACAGACGGCAGGCGCGAGGTTAAATACGTTATTGGCCCGGCCGCCCGACACTACCCTGGGAAAGCCCATGCAGCCCGAGTTTAGAAACTTTTTCTTCGTTAAACAACAGCTGTTTAGAATCGCCCGGGAGAATCGCCCGGAACTCAAACGCGGGGATGCCTGGATTGAAAAAAGCAATCGGACGTTAAGTTTGGCAAAAAAAGACTATTATCCCGACCTGACCGTCGGGGCCAACTATATCGACGTGGACGAAGGGCCACTAAATTTCAGCGATAATGGTAAAGATGCCTTTAATGTTATGGTCAGCGTTAACGTTCCCATATGGAGGAAAAAACTGTCCGCTCAGGTCAGCAGCGCGTCTAAAATGATCAAAGCCCAGAAAAACGCGTATCAGAATATACTAAACCGGACATTGTTTGAAGTTGAAGACAATCTTTTCAAGATTCAAACGGCCCGCGAAACATTTAATCTTTACCGCAATGTTCTGATACCGCAAGCCGAACAGTCATTGCGATCGGCGGAGGCGGGATACGTCACCGGCATCGTGAATTTTCTCGACCTCCTGGACGCTGAAAGGATCCTTCTGAGAATCCATTTTGGGCATTGGAAAGCCTATACCGATTACCTAAAACGCATTGCCGATATGGAGCGGTCCGTGGGCATGGAGCTGGCTGAGGTTCTGCCCGCAGAGGTACCTCCTGAAGTCAAGGAGGAATGATCATGAAAAATGCCTCGATAGAACTTTTAAGGAGGAAATAATATGAAACGTTTGATGATGATAGCGTTTATATCCATACTCATCGCCGCTTTGGGAGGGATGGGTCTCCTTGTCGGCAAAGAATCTATGAGACTGCTCGGGCCTTCCCTGGCAATAAAAGAGGCCTCAGCCGCTGAGAAAGGCCTCAAAGCCGGAATGACCCATCCCGAGACCGGCAAGAAGATCAAGTACTGGCAGGCACCCATGAATCCTGCTTACATCCGCAATGAGCCTGGGAAATCCCCCATGGGTATGGACATGATCCCTGTTTATGAAGAGGAAGGGGAAGAGAAGGTTCCGGCATCCGTTATCCGCATCGATCCGGTGACCGTTCAGAATATGGGCGTACGCCTGGCTCGCGTGCAGCGCAAACCGCTCGTCCGCAACATCCGGGCCTACGGTACGGTCGTCTATGACGAAAGACGCATGAAGGTGGTGTCCGCCTGGGTCGGCGGCCGCATAGACAAACTCTACGTGGATTTTACCGGGGTGGCAGTCAAAAAGGGGGACCCCCTGGCCGAGTTATACAGCCCGGAACTGGTTTCCACCCAGCAGGAACTCATCCTGGCCCTTGAAACCAGAGGGAGGCTGTGGGCCCTGGGCAACCAGGAATCCCTCAGATCCGCGAGTAACCTCGTAGAAGCGACCAAACAGCGGCTGCTTCTTTGGGGTATTACCAAAGATCAGATCGATGAAATCGAAAGGACCCGCAAGGTCAGGACCCATATGACCATTCACGCACCCATCGGCGGCATCGTCACCGACAAAAAGGTCTTTGAGGGGCAATATGTTAAAGAGGGCGAAAGGCTTTATACCATTGCCGATCTTTCCATGGTTTGGGTTCTGGCAGATGTCTATGAGTATGAACTGCCCTGGGTTCGCAACGGCATGCCCGCCGAGATGGGGCTTTCGTACATACCGGGCAAACGCTTTAAGGGTAAAGTGCTGTATGTATACCCGTACATGGATGAAAAGACCAGGACCGCCAAGCTGCGACTGGAGTTTAAAAACTCGAGATATCAACTCAAGCCCGGCATGTACGCCAATATCTACCTTAACCCTCGCATGTCCGCAGACAGTCTGGTTATCCCGCAAGAAGCGGTGATTGACAGCGGTGTCCGCAAGCTGGTTTTCGTTTCCCTTGGTAAAGGCAAATTTCAGGCTCGTGAAGTCAAAATTGGGATTGAAGGCTCTGATAATGAATTTCAGGTACTAAGCGGCCTGCATGAAGGCGAAGAGATTGTGGTCTCGGCCCAGTTCATGCTGGATTCAGAGAGTCGCTTGAAGGAAGCCATACAAAAGATGCTCGAGGTCTCTCAGCCGCAGCGTTCGGATTCGGATCAGGCCGAGACCATGGTTGTGGAAGAGATGGATATGGAAGATAAGGAGCTCGACATGTCGAATATGAAAATGGATGATGCACCCGAAACAGCGAGGCCCCATCAACACAAATAGCATTGGGCTAAAGCAATTGCTGAGAAATTGCTAAGCGCAGAAAGATGAATCGAGATGATCGAGAAAATCATAGAGTTATCCATAAAAAACAAATTTCTGGTTATCCTGATGACCGTGTTTGTCATAGCGGCCGGCATTTATGCCATGTTGCGGATACCGCTGGACGCCATCCCGGATCTCTCCGACGTCCAGGTCATCATTTTTACCGAATACCCGGGCCAGGCCCCTCAAGTCGTCGAGGACCAGGTCACCTATCCGCTGACCACGGCCATGCTTTCAGTGCCGTTTGCCAAAGTCGTGCGCGGCTATTCGTTTTTTGGCCTTTCCTTTGTCTATATTATTTTTGAAGACGGCACCGACCTGTACTGGGCCCGCAGTCGGGTCCTGGAGTATCTGAACTTTGTTGCCGGGCGCCTCCCCCAGGGGGTGACACCGTCCCTGGGGCCGGATGCCACCGGTGTGGGTTGGGTATACGAATACATCCTGGAAAGCGATCAACATGATCTGTCTCAACTACGCTCGATTCAGGACTGGTTTTTGCGTTATGAGCTGGCCAGTGTGCCCGGGGTTTCCGAAGTGGCCTCCATCGGGGGATATGTCAAGCAGTACCAGGTCATCGTCGATCCCAACAAGCTGCGGGCCTATAACATCCCCCTTCAAAAGATCAAAATGGCCGTTCGGCGCAGCAATAACGACGTGGGCGGCAAACTGGTCGAAATGGGCGAAACCGAGTTTATGGTCCGGGGATTGGGCTATATCAAAAGCGTCGATGACCTCAACAACATCCCTCTTAAAGTAGACAAGCACGGCACGCCGATCATGCTGAGAAACGTTGCCACCATCAAGATCGGCCCGGAGCTGCGGCGGGGGCTGGCCGACTACAACGGCACCGGCGAGGCCGTCGGCGGTGTC
>JAQYVG010000131.1:0-5872 GCA_030145595.1 Desulfobacterales bacterium
CTCCGTGTCAAGCATAAAATTGATAAATAAAAAGGGAGTGGGGTCAAACCTTGATCCTTGATTAAAGAAATAAAAAATACAGCAAGCATTTTAAGAACCGGGAGATTGAATGCCTGTCTTCCGTCTTCCGGGACGCCCCTTAAATTATAAAATTCTATTCATCCTTTAGTGAATATCCATTTTCTGATGCTATTCGCTCTCCACGCTGAGCACAAATACATGGAGGCCTGGGGGACGTCTATTCGATTATAACTTTACCCCTTTTTATAGATCACAGGACGGTGGTGAAATATTGAGGAGCAATAGCGCAATTTTATTAGTAAATAAGAGAATAACCTGATCTCACTTCTTCAATTTGTACGATAATCTTACTCTTTGACATCATATGCGGGACTTTGGTAATGTTTCGATTAGGATTCCCAATCTTCTATTTTTAGAAATGCACGATGCAGGCAATCGTCAATTCAAGGCTGCCTTGTTTCAGAACAAAATCATACAATATATAGGAGAGGGTAATGATCGGGGGACATCATCGAAAGGTATAAAAAGGGAAACGGTCATGCATCTTAAAAAATCAGATCTTAAGAAGGTTTGCAGAGAATTTTTAACCGCTTCCTGGGAAGTTTTTTCGTGGAGGTGGGACAGCCGCTTTGAAGCTCTTGTATCTGAATTTTCTGCAGATGATAGAGATGAATTTCGTGCGGTACTGGAGCGCGATCTCAGCTTGGTATGGGACAGTTCAAACATCCGTGAAGCACCTGATATTGTGAAGGTGTGCAACGATAACTTTGGCGGCCTTCAGTCAGGCCAGCTGCTTTTTACTTCAGATCCAAACCAGGATATTTTTATTTTTGGTGCATGGTGGCCGTGGGGCGACGGAGAGACTATCTCTCTTCGCATCACATCACCCGCCAAATAATTACAACATGAAAAAAGACCGGACTCTTCAAATGGCTCAAAGACTTGTTCGGACAATGAATAGAGAGGAAAACGCCGACGCATTTCCCACCGCGTGAAATTCATGATATTTGACTTGAGGCATCAAAAAACAAACCCCAAAATATTTGCGATTGCCTTACCGAATCTTCAATGTTATTAATCTGATAGTAACTATCAATACAGGCAAGGCATCTTGCATCAATCCTACCTATCCTATCCAACAATATTTACCATCCATCAATATCACAATATGGCATATATCTATATGAAATGTTTGCCATTTATTATTTGACATGCAAACGTTTATATAATACCTTCCTGAATGTTGAATTTCATGCGAAACCTGACCTCTATCTCGAATCAGTTTCCATTGTGAAACATCTCTTGTTTTGCTGACCTCATTCTCGATTTCTTTCTCTCTACCTGATGTTTTGTCACTTCATTCAGTTAACTTTTATTCGGAGGGCATCGCCATGGAGAAACCCCTCAAATTGTGCATACCTTGCCCCTAATGGAACGCTGTCTATCACATTAGGGGACTATCAAGCCTTATGTATAAGAACCTGCTATTTGCTTCTAAATAAAGGGAGGTACAGCCATGCAATTGCTTAAATCCAAAAAATTAATGTTGCTGCTCATCACTCTTGTCTCTATTTTCGCTTTTGGCGCAACAACATCCTTGGCGCAGGAGAAGGTTAAAATCAAAACGAAATTTTATGGTGTTTTTACAACATTTGAGCAAATGAAGCCTGATGACACCGAGGGACACACTCTGAGCTTATACAAAACACAGGGGGCTGGAGCTGGAGCTTCCGGAGACGTAACATTTTTAGCAGATGGACAGAGTGATCTTGTCAAAGGAAATGGTCCCCATCATGGCTACACTAAAATTAATGACAAAGATGGTCATTTCTATTTCACTAAATGGCAGGGAGAGGTTACCACCACAAAATCCCCTGAAGGCAAACCTATCATGAAATGGGGAGGGACTTGGTCTATTACCAAAGGGACAGGAAAATGGGAAAACGCTCAAGGTGATGGCACCTATAAGGGATGGTTTATAGGGAAGGGAATTTATACTTATATTAGTGAGGGCGAATACTTCATTAAAAAGTGAAAAACAAACATCTCTTAACAACTTTATCCATGCAATCTTCTACTGGCCCGCAGTTTTAGTTTGGTGGTAGGGCGGTTCTGGAAAGTATATAACAATAACTAAGACGCTAAAGGCAGGGTCAGCAATGGCTCTGCCTTTGCTTTTCAAATTCCCACATATTGTGTCTCAATCATTTTCATATGGACAACTCGAATGTGATGATTGCTGCCTTCAATCGCAAATCCAGGTCACCTCAATATCGGAATTGATTAGGATTCCGAATCTACAATCCGAAACCTGTACTATTTGCTATTTCCGTAAATATCAATAGGCTTATTTTTTTCAGATATACATACCGTATAACAACCAGAGCAGGTAGACGTTAATTTGCAGACTACGGCTATGAAATTACAGTATTCCAATCGTTGATATTTAGGGGACTATCGGATATAGTCTGAACAATTTCCATTGAATCACATTATTGGAGTTAATTGGTCTTATTTTCTTTATAGGGGGACCGTTACGATGAAGAAAAAAGCTATGGCCTATTGGGGTGCTGTTTGCCCCGGATGCAATATTGGAAGGAAATATCCAAATTCATTTATAGGCAACGGGTAGTTGAACATTGGAAAAAAGGTTGCCCTGTAAACGAAGCTTATATAGAGGTATTTGGAGAGAAGGAAGAAAAAACCAAAGAAAATAAAGATTAATGCTCTCTGTAAAATCAATTGCATCTGATCGTGAACATTTGGCGACTATCAGAAATATTCTGCAATTTTTCAGGTTAACTACAATACTGTATTTTCTGGCAAGAAGTCTACGCTTATCACACCGGGTATTGGTATGCCCTTGTGGTGCCGGCTTTCTGCTGGCAAACAGGCATGCGGAACAGCTTTTTGGGAAAAGTGCCGCATAATTCAGATTCATGCAGTTGTTGATCCTTGCAGAGCGTAGAAAATAGGAGATAATGGACGTGAAGATTATTGGGTTTAGCTCTGGTGTCGTCGAGCGCGAGTCGAATGTAGATCGAATGGTAAAGGCCATCATGGAAAAGAGTGGCTATGAATCCGAATTCATTAAGCTCACCGATTTGAACTACTCTGCCTGCAAAAGTTGCGTTTGGCTGTGCGCAGAACCGCAGTTATGTTTGCTTGAGGACGATCTATTACCCTACTATCAGAAGGTAAAGGAAGCCGATGCTGTTGTATTGGGAAGTCCCATCCATTTCGGGACTGTAAGTGCTGGCATGTTATCTTTTATCTCACGATTGTGGGGATTTCGGCATGTGACTATTTCTATCAAGAACAAGCCATTTGTGCTGGCGCTCAGTGGTATGGGATTTGAACAGAATGATACTTCTGTAGATGATTTTAAACGGCCGCTTAAGGCCTTTCAAGTCAATATTCTCGATGTTATCTCATATTATTCAAGAATACCACCGTGCTATAGATGTGGCCGTCATCAGGAGTGTCGCATCGGCGGGGCATATATGCTTTGGGGTGAAAAGACATCTACCTTGCCAATTACACCGGAGCTCTTTCAGAAATGGGAAGATAGTTCTGAAACAGTGGACAAAATCGAGGCTGCTGCTGAAAAACTCAATAAAACGTTTTCAATAAGTTAAGAAAGGTGGCAAGGGGAAGTCGTTTAAATCAACATTAGCGAAGCTGCACACTGCGGCTATTAGTGCTCGTTATGATCGACAAACTAAAAGTGCGGAATATTTGGTCAATTCTGCACTTTATCTTTTTAAGGCAGCCACTATATTTTGGGGATACCGACTCCCTGTCGAAATGCCGGTCACGATCGTATTTATTATTGTTTTATGATTCAGCTTGTGCATAATTTAATCATCGAGATTTCTGGAACTGAGAAGGGGTGTATATGTTTAAAAAGGTTTTGGTGCTATTGCTTTTGCCTTTGATCAGCCTGGGATGCAAAGCAGACGGGCTCAACCTTAAAATCCGATACGATCAGGTTCACGGCCTGCAAAAGGGCGACCAGGTGATTTTTGAACAGCATCCCATTGGAATAGTTACAGGTGTATCGTATAGGGATAATGGTGATTACCTGGTCTCCGTAGTTATTAAAAAGGACTCTAACGCCGCTGCCACTGAACACTCCAGATTTTTTATAGCAGACGACCTTGTCCGTCAGGGCCATAAGGCGGTTGAAGTGGCCCAAATTCGTCCAGGGGGATCACTTTTGAAAAATCAAGCAACTGTCGAAGGCTCCACCCGGGCTTCAATGTTTTTCGATCAGATAAAGGACGGATTTGAGAATGGGTTTGAGAATCTTAAAAAAGAATTTGAACAATTTTCGCAAGAATTAAGCAAGGTTCCCGAAAGAGAAGCCTTTAAAAACCTGGAAAACGAGTTAAAAGACCTGGCCGGGGAAATCGAAAAATCCGGCAAGGCAGCGCGTGAAGAAATAGAGCAGCAGTGGCTGCCGCGACTCAAGCAGGAACTGGAAATACTAAAGGAACAGCTGCGAAAGTTAGGACGGGAAGACGAATTGAAACCACTTGAAATCGAGTTGGAAAGACTTAAAACATATCTATAAAATGGTAACGTTGAAATGGATTGCAATACCCCTCAAAAAACATTGTTGGTTAAAGCCAATACCGGCTGTTGACCCAAGGATAAACCGACTCAGGTGAGTCTTCCTGATTTGAAACAGCCGTTTGTCATCGGCTCCATGAATACGCCGGTGGGTGAAGTGCCCCGGGTTTCGTCATCACTGGCACGGGCTGATCACTGGGGAACCTTTAAGGCCCGCTGGAGTGTGGGGCGCATGCATTACACCGTCGAACCCGGCCTTTACGCTCTGAACCGGCCTACAGAGAAATCACCGGTTCTGGTCACCGCCAATTACAAAATGAGCTTTGACAGCCTCCGCCAGGCTTTAGGGGACCGGGATGCCTGGATTCTGGTGCTCGATACTGATGGAATCAATGTGTGGTGTGCCGCCGGCAAGGGCACCTTCGGGACAGACGAACTGGTTGCGCGCATCAAATCGAGCGGTCTGGAACAGATTGTGGCCCATCGCCGGCTGATTCTGCCCCAGCTTTCCGGACCCGGCATAGCGGCATTTAAAGTAAAAAAGCTCTCGGGATTCAAAGCCGTTTACGGTCCAATCCTGGCAACAGACCTTAAAGCTTTTTTCGAAAACGGTCTCAAAGCAACACCTGCAATGCGCAAAAAATCATTCCCTCTTTGGGAACGGATTGTACTTATACCGGTGGAGCTGGTTGCGGCCTTCAAGCCGGCTATCTTCGTGCTTGCATTCTTTTTTATTTTGGGAGGTTTCGGCGGTCCCGGCGCCTTTTGCACCAATGCACTGGATTACGGTCTTTTTGCAGTCATCGCCTTGGCAACAGCAATTCTGTCCGGCGCAATACTGACGCCGATCCTGCTGCCCTATCTGCCCGGCCGGGCCTTTGCGCTCAAAGGTTTTATTTTAGGGCTTTTAACCGCAGTAATATTAGTATTTTTTCGAAATGTTGATTTTGCGTCCTGGTCCGGCCGTCTTGAAATCACGGCCTGGTTTTTTTTGGTGCCGGCTGTCACGGCCTTTCTGGCCATGAACTTTACCGGCGCTTCGACCTACACTTCTTTATCAGGCGTAAAAAAAGAGATGCGCTGGGCCGTGCCTCTGCAAATCGGCGCTGTTGTGGTCGGCCTGGGCCTTTGGCTTGGGTCGCGGTTTATGGTTTAAGGGGTTATTATGGAACAGTTGATTTACCTTAAGGATGTAGTGTCATTAGCATTTGACCAGGAAAAATGTGTGGGATGCGGGACGTGTATTGTCGTTTGTCCCCATGAAGTGATCTTATTG
>JAQYVG010000131.1:5971-9446 GCA_030145595.1 Desulfobacterales bacterium
CCCGTATAGAGCATCGCGACGCTTGCATGGAATGCGGTGCCTGTACCCAAAACTGCCCGACCGCAGCTTTAAGCGTCGATGCCGGTGTCGGCTGTGCCGCAGCGGTGATAAACTCCGCTTTGGGCCGCGAAGGCTCAGCCTGTTGCTGTGTTATCGATAACAAAGAAGCTTGCGAATAATTAGATCAGACCCATTTCTTTTAACTCTTTCAGTAACATCTCCCCCTGAGAAAGGCTGTCAAAAATGGCTGCGGACGTGATGGTCGCAGTCGAGACCGCGTCCACTTCCGGATTAAACACAAGCCGTTTAGAAATAGATTTCCCGAGTACCCGCCGGCGCATTTTAGCCACATCCTCAACACTCCAAAGTTCATTTCCATACTTGGTCAATTGCAGAGGTTCAAACCTGAGGATTTGGCCGGCAGCGTCAAAGGCATAAATGAAATGGGTATCATGACAGTCAACACAGGCCGGAGCGCGGCTGATGACTTCTGCAAAAAACCTCCTGGATTTGCCTTGATGCTCAATAACACAAGTGTAGACACTTCTTGAGCTATTTTTGAGGGAAATTTTTTGAAAGTTTTTCACTTCTCCGGCAAAAGTAGCAAAGACCTTTCGGGCTTTTGCCTGCCGTTCTTTTTCAGAGAGTATGGCTTTTACTGTAACTACCTCCCCTGTTTTATTCTGACTCTCCTTTAGAATTGCAGCTATTTCCTTGTTCATCAATATGCCTAAATCAGCAAACACTTGGCGGTATTTCAGATTAGGCCCAAGATGCGTACCGGCGGTTATTCCGGGCCGGCCTGATGAATCCTGGCGCACATATATGCTAAAAGGGGTGCGGCTCCCGCCGATGGCTTTGTGCATTTCAAAATACGGGTCAGGAATAACGGGAAACGGAACTTTGTTGGTTTCACGAAAATCTTTTACTTCCAAATCCCCGTTCCCGGCGGCAATCCCAATGATTTTAATGCGACCTTTGGTTGCCGGCACACTCTCGATTAATTTAAATAACTGATTGTATACCGGAGCCTGTTTCTTGCAGCTATAACAATAGACGCTCAAAATCTCCACAAGGACTAAATCCGCCTTTACCCGGCTTAAAGTAAACGTCTCGCCCTCCGGCAGCCCGAGATATTCTCTTTCGGCTGCATCTTTGGGCACCTGCAAAGAGGTTTCGGGAAAAAGATCGCCGTCCTTGATAAGTTTTACTGTTTGCGCCCCAGCTTTATCAAAGTAACCTCCCAAAAATAAACATATGCAAAATGCCACCGTCATCAATAAAGTCGATTTGCGCATGGTACCTCCTTGCTATTCTGCGTTTTTAAGTTTCGTTATTTCTTCTTCGGCCCGAATCAATTTATCGCTTGTTGCTCTCAAACGGTTGGCCAAACTCTCGGCAAATATCTGGTAGAGTATAAAACCGAAAGCAACTTTATCATTACCCGCCAACCGGTCAATATATGAGGCATCAACGGCCAGACAGGCGGTCTCACCGATCGCATGTGCGGAAGCAGAACTGGCTGAACTATCGATCATACCCATTTCACCAAAAATATCCCCGACACTTTCGAAAACATTGAGTTCTTTTCCAGCTTTTTCTATCTTCACTTTGCCGGAAATGAGGAAATATATCCATTTGTCAAAACTGTTTTCCTTAAGTATCAACTCGCCGGGTTCAAATTTTCTGATCTTGCTAAGCTTCAATGCTCCTGCAAGGCTTTTTTCGTCAAAAAGTTTCAGAGTAGGCATCTGCCTTAGCTTTTGTATTACGGATTGGTTATCCTTTAAGTATTCTGATTCAATCATCTTATCCCCTTTCCTTTCGTGCGGTTGTAGCATCTGCGCTCGTAGTAGGTTGAGGTTTTTTTGTCAAAGATTGCTTCATTTTCGTGAATATATTTAGCCCCGCCTTCCCAGAAACCGCATGCCAGGACAGCCATATCGCCTAACGAAAATTTTTTGCCGCAGGACGGACACCCTTCTGCATTATACATGTTGAGTTTCTCGAGGTCCATCATAATTTTGGGGGTTGGGTTTTTCTTTTCCATATGCCCTCCTTCCCGAGTTTGACTATAACAAATGTAATATTGGAAGATATCGAAGACTTGATGTATGCTTAAATTAAAGATATAAACCAGATTAGACCCGCTGTCAAACATACCGCAAAGACCTGGTAACAAAACCCATGGGGAATTATAACGAGTTCATCAAAGGTAAAAAGTTTAACTGTTTAAGAATTCACCAGCTATATCTGCGACATTTGCAATTAGTCAGAAAGTTTTCTTGCTTTTTCAATGTGTTGACTATTTTTTTATTCCACGTTTTTACTTGACACGTACCTTGGCCTCCTTTATGTACTGAACAAACCCTATCGTTGCATCAAAAATATGCCAAAAATATATTATATTAAAACATTTATATATGTTATGCATATCACACAAAAGATTTTGGAGTAAACCCAGCGTAAATTCCAAAAAAAAGGTTTCGTATGGCATATTTTTAACCCGATGGGAAAGCCCATGATACCGTAATTCCTTCGTTGCCAAGGGTTCGCGGTAAATTTACTACAGCGTCACCCTTGGACGCCTTGGACTTACGGCATCCTGAGCTTTTGCAACATTAGGGTAAATGTATTTTCCTTAATCACAGAAGCTGTTTGCACCAACTAAAGGAGGTAACTCTATGTACGTCGGCCGTATTATGCATACCCATCTTGTGACTGTTCCCCCTGATACGACCATAACAAAAGCAAGGAATATCATTGCTGAAAAACAGATCCATCACTTGCTGGTAGTGAACGAAAGCGATGAGCTGCTTGGAATTATCTCCGACCGAGACCTTAAGCAGAGCTGGGCTTCTCCGGCCACAACACTCAGCGTCCATGAATTGAACTATCTGTTAAATCAGCTGACCGCCGACATGATTATGGTTAAAAAAATTATCACCATCTCTCCGAACACGACGATTGAGCGGGCTGCCAACATCATGCAGGAAAACAGAATCAGCGCCCTGCCGGTAATGGAAGAGGATAAATTAGTGGGGATTATTACAACCAACGATGTCATGGAAGTTCTGCTTCAAGCGATCGGAATCAGCGAAGACAGTACTCGTTTTTCCGTTCTGGTTGAAGACCGCATCGGGGTAGTGGCGGAAGTATCAAGGCTCCTTCAAGAACATCAGATCAACATACGGAGCCTGGTTACCTTGCCGGAGAAAAAGCATCCGGGTATTTATCAGCTCGTCATGCGTGTGGCCGCTAAAGACGGGGAAAAGGCGGTTTCGGTTTTAAGCGGCGGCGGCTTCAACGTACTATCAGAATATGTTCAGGATTTTGCTCCCTATCTACCAAAAGCATAGTACAGGTAGTACCTGGATCTCACACAAGCAAGTATAAGCTATTTAACCGGAGTCTTAAACGGCATCACAAGCAGGTGGTGAAGATTTAATTTTGCAGACGTATAATGCCCCCCTAC
>JAQYVG010000132.1:0-9213 GCA_030145595.1 Desulfobacterales bacterium
CTTCCTGGTTAACCCCTAATACAGGCTTTGCCGAAATATGTTCACCCGCATATTTTTTTATAAAATGGTCTGTCAGCAGGCGAATATCCTCAAACCGCTGCTTTAAAGGCGGCAAAACGATGTGAACCACATTCAGTCGATAAAAAAGGTCTTCACGGAAGCGCCCTTTTTGCATTTCATCTTTCAAGATTTTATTGGTTGCTGCAATAATTCGAATGTCAACGGCTACAGGCTTCACCCCACCAACCCGTTCAAAGACCTTTTCCTGCAAAACACGCAGAAGCTTGATCTGAAGATTGGGTGAAAGTTCACCGATTTCATCCAAAAACAGCGTTCCGCCATTAGCCAGCTCGAATCGGCCCTTTTTCATGGCGATGGCACCGGTAAAAGCGCCCTTTTCATGACCGAAAAGCTCGCTTTCGAGCAGACTTTCCGCAAGCGCACTACAGTTCACCGCCACAAAAGGCTTATCGCGCCGCGGTCCGTTAAAATGAATCGATTTGGCCACAAGTTCTTTTCCGGTTCCGCTTTCACCTTCGATTAGCACCGTTGCGTTAGCCGGTGCAACTTTACGAATGATTTCGAAAACATCCTGCATGACTTTGCTTTTACCGATGATGTTTCCGAAACTGTACTGGGATTCGACGGCATCGCGCAGGCGCCGGTTTTCTTTGACCACCCGATACATGACAATGGCTTTGTTGACATAAAGAACCAGACGTTCGTTTTCAAAAGGTTTGAGCACATAACTGTAAGCACCTTTCTGCATCGCCTCCACAGCCTTATCCACAGTCCCGTGAGCCGTCATCATGATGACCGGCAGCTCCGGGTCTGCTGTTTTGATATGCTCAAGCAATTCGATACCGTCCATGGAAGGCATCTTCATATCGGTCAGCACAAGGTCAACATCGGAATGTTTCAAAATATCAAGTGCCTCCCGGCCGCTGTTGGCGGTTAAGCTTTCAAATCCTTCTTCTTCCAGAATTGCACTTAATATCAGCGGATAATTCTTTTCATCGTCTACAATCATGATTGTTTCCATGATTAGACCTCCTGCACTACTGGTATTTCTACCGTAACCCGGGCACCGCAATCCGTCCTGTTGACAATGTGAACCCCGCCCCCGTGAGATTCGATAATGTTTTTTACGATACCAAGACCCAGTCCTGTTCCTTTTTCCTTGGTGGTAAAAAATGGGTCCCATATCTTATCTATAAGATCCTCGGGTACCCCCTGGCCTTCATCTTCAAAATTGATGGTTACAGTATCTGTGCTTGAACTGATTTCAACGTAAATTTCGCCACCATCCGGCATGGACTGCATGGCATTCAATATAATGTTAAGAAACGCCTGATACAGCATGTCGGAATCAGCGGTTATTTCCGGAGTATTATCATCATAATGCGTTTTTATAATGTAGCCTTCTTCTTTGATCTGTGATGATAGGAAGGTGATGTTTTTTTCCAGAACATCTGCAATACTGCAGGCAGTTAGATGCGGACTTCTGGGTTTAGCAAAGTTTAAAAAGTCTGTAATGATATTATTTAAACGATCGGCTTCTTCGGTAATTATAGCTGGAATGCCGTTGGAAGGATCAAAGCCGACCATCTTTTTCTCCAAAAGTTCTGATGAACTTTTAATAATGCCTAATGGATTACGGATCTCATGAGAAATTCCTGCAACCATCTCGCCCAGAGAAGACAAATGTTGGGCTCGACTCAACTGCCCTTGAAGGCGAAGCCTCTCCAAGGTCCGTCTTGCAGTGATTCTTTCACCCCTTCTAACCACAAAGAAAAGCACAAAACAAAGTAGTCCCATTACTACGGTACAGGTGCTGATAACGCGTATCTGAAAATCGAAAATGGCTTTATAATCTTCCGATAAATCCTGTACGATTTCCACAACGCCAAGCACCGGGCCCGATATCCTGGAAAGTGGCTGTTCGGCACGCAGGGGCGCAAAGGTGATTAATTTGCTGTTCTGGGGAAATCCAAAAAATATTTCTAACCAACTGCCTCTTTGAATCAGTTTTGAAGTCGACTTACCGGAAATTGCATCTTGATATGCTTTGCCGCCAAGGTCTTTTTTGCCGACTACAGCTTTATCAAAACTGTAAGAAATCGTGTTATTCATATCGAAAATATTGACCATATCAACTTTAAAACTGTAAAGGGTACTGCGAACAACCTTATCCATGTAATCGAACTGTTTTTCGTCACTGAGTTGAATCTTACCGTACTTCAAGGCGACCGGGATGATGAACTGCAAAAACACTTGATGGTTCAGGTTTTCTATCAATAGCCGGGCATATTCTTCACTTTTCCGCTGCTGCACGGTCCTGGCCCAATGGGTGTTAAGCAGAGCAAGAACCAGCGTGCCGACAAATATGACAACCAGGCTGGTAAATGTAAAGTATTTGACCAGTCTGAAAGGCTTGATACTTTCTTCTGATTTTTGGAAATTCTTAGGCAAAACTCAAATTTCTCCTGGCGAAGCTTCGCCTCTCCGGCCCGGGACGGGCAAAACGACGAGTTGCTGTGGGTGACGTCATTTGCCAAAGGCGAAATGATGCCGGCTCCAGTATCTCTTCAATTATATATTTAATCAAAAAGTCAAAGTCAAGATTCTGAGTTGTGCTGCCCAAAATATTACTCCAACTTGTCTTTACTTAAAGAATCCGGCCCTATAGGGGTGTAGTATACCTAATTTTGCTAATTTTGCTTGTTTGTACTTAACTTTATTGTATTTTTATAACACTATATATTGTGTTATAATTAAAAGCAACACAATACAATGTAATTATATATAAGTTATATATAATTACGCATAAAAGTGCTTGACAAGACCATAATTTTTCCCGATGATTAAGATCATTAGATTCAACTCTAGCTGAATCTTTCGTCGGCTAACGTAGGCTTTTGATATAAAACGTAATATATTAAGGATTTTTTTATGAGCGCTAACTCCTTAAAGAAGGTTAGAGAATCTATTCTGATGAGCAAAACCGAACTGGCTCGCAAGGCTAATGTATCACCTATTACTATCGCGCGGATAGAAAAAGGTATGCCGTGCCGCATGGAAACTCAACGGAAAATTTTATTAGCATTAGGCTTTAACCTTTCTGACAAAAACAAAGTTTTCAGCGATTAGGCCATTAAGGGTATACAATGTTTTTCAAGAAAAAAACCCATCTTGTAGGCTTGGATATCGGCTCCAGCGTCATTAAAGCCGCTGAAGTTATAGAAACCAAAACGGGAAATGCTCTGCACAATTTTGGGATGCTTAATATCGCACCAGGCATAATAGAAGAAGGTACGATCAAAGATCATGATGCCGTATCTGCGGCTATCCGTGAACTATTTAGCGCTAATAACCTAACAAATAAAAATGTTGCCATTTCCATCGGCGGCTACTCGGTTATTGTTAAAAAAATTAGTGTACAAACGATGACAGAAGATGAACTTCAAGAGACAATTCATTTTGAAGCCGAACAATACATCCCCTTTGACATCAGTGATGTAAATTTAGATTTCCAAATACTGGGGGAAAACGAACAAAACCCGAATCAAATGGATGTGCTCCTTGTTGCCGCCAAGAAGGAAATGGTCAGCGACTACATCCATCTGGTCGAATTGGCAGGACTGCATACCGTGATACTTGATATTGATGCTTTTGCCTTGCAAAATATCTTTGAGTTTAATTATGCGACTGAGGAAGAAAGCGTTGCCTTGATTGATATCGGAGCCAGCAAAACTTCATTAAATATCCTTAAAGGTTATTCTTCTGTATTCATGCGGGATGTTTCACTTGGGTGCGGCCAAATCAATCAACAAATCGTTTCGCTGGCAGACTGCTCTATGGAGGAAGCCGAAAAGACTAAACACAGCGCGCAGCCGGAAATAATCTCTGCTGAAGATTTGGCGAACATTATATCATCGGTTGTCTCCGACTGGACTACCGAAATAAGACGGGCCATCGACTTCTTTTATTCTACATACCCTGATGATCATATTTCAAAAATTATTCTAAGCGGTGGCGGAGCCAACATCACGGAATTTCGACAACTTCTGTCTGATGAAATTTCAACGGAAGTTGAAATTATAAACCCTTTTGACAAGTTTTCTATAGAAAGTAGTAGCCTTGATCATTCCTATCTTGAAAAAATGGCGCCGCAGGCGGCTATTTGTATGGGACTGGCAATCAGAAAAGTTGGTTTAAAATGATACAAATTAATTTACTACCTTATCGAACGAAGCGCAAAGTAGAAAATGTACGCCGGCAGATAACTGTTTTTTTGCTCTTTTTAACCCTGGTCCTTGTGGCCATGTTCTACTACAACATCACCTTGAAAAATAAGATCGAAAAGCTCAACGCCAAAATAACTCAGATAAATACTGAGATTGCCAAGGTTGAAAAGGTCGCCAAAGAGGTAGATAGAATTAAAGGCGAACTCAAAAAGCTAAAACAGAAGATAGCCGTTATTAAGGATCTTGAAACAAAACGTAAAGTGGCTGTCCGCCTGCTGCACGATATGACCCAAATGGTGATCTCTGAGACGGCAAGTTCAACTTCATACGATTTGGAAGGAAAAGGCGACAAGCCCGTCAAACGCTTATGGTTCACCAGCTTTCAAGCGACAGGAAACCAAGTTAGCATAAAAGGTATTGCCATAGATAATAAAACTATAGCCGATTTCATGACCCGTCTTGAGTCGTCAAAAAGGTTTACCAACGTAAATTTGCAGCGATCAAAAAAACAGAAGGTAAAAAAAATGAATCTAAAAAGCTTTGAAATCTCCTGTAATAAAGTGGCAAAGAAAAAGGCTAAAAAAGATAAAAAATAAATAGCTGCAACTTTAAGGCTAAAGATGAAAAAAATCGATTTTTCTAAAATTTCTAAAATAACTGAACCGTTCTTCGAAGCAATGGACAAGATCGGAAAACTGTCCAAGCTATACCGGCTTCTGATAAGTTTGGGCATCATCTTTTTGTTTGCCGGTCCGATTGTATATTTTTTGTATATTCCCAAATGGGAAAAGGAAAAAGAATTAAATGCAGAATATGAACACCTTGAACAAAAGCTTACAAGGTTTAAAGCAAAGGCCAGAAAACTGCGGGCTCTTCGGAAACAGTTTAAAGATGCCGAAAATGAATTCAAAATCGTCATGAAAGCGCTTCCCGAAAAAAAGGAGATTCCCAATTTGCTGGAGAGTATTTCGAGCTCTGGCCAGCATAGCGGCCTGGAATTTACCCTTTTTGAACCCAAACCTGAAAATCATAAAGATTTCTATGCTGAAATTCCTGTATCGATTAATGTCTCCGGAAGTTACCACAATGTTGCCATGTTCTTTGACAAAGTCTCAAGACTGCCCAGAATTGTCAACATTGACAATATCAGCATAACCACTCAAAAGAATACAAAAAAAGGATTAAGCTTGGCAACATCATGTACGGCTGTCACTTACCGGTTTATTGAAAAAAAAAGTAAGTAGTTAAAAAACAAAACGAAAAGAACATCTAGTTATGTTGAAACATCCTGCCGCCATACGTACCATTATCTATTTTTTGTGTTTATTATCACTTATCTGGGGGTGTGACCAACAGGCTGAAGCCCCCTCCAGGCCCATAGTGATTACCAAAAAAATAGTTGCCAAAAAGAAAGCGGCGGTTACCAAAAAGCTCCAAAAAAGAGATACGGCCAAGAAAATGTCGAAGCCAAAAACTGCGGCTGTAGTAAAACAAATACCAAAGCCAAAAACGAAAATTGCGGCTTCTACCACACAAGCCGAATCTAAAGCAAAGGACAAAAAACTGGTTGGCTCGCTGTCCCCGACCGTTCAAAAATTAGTATTACTTGACAGCACCAATGTCTATAATCCGCAAGGGAAGCTTGATCCGTTCGAACCTTTATTTCAAGATAAAGCGGTGGCGGTTGCAAAGCCCAGGAAAAAAAGAAACACACGCAAGCGAATTACACCTATTGAAAAGTTGGACTTGAGCCAGCTTCAGCTTGTTGGAGTAATCCGTTCTCTTAGTGGAAATAGAGCCCTGGTGGAAGATGCTACGGGGAAAGGATATGTCGTTACAAAAGGTACATATATCGGAACCCGTTACGGCAAGATAGTGGAGATTTTGGCGGACAGGATCATTGTTGCCGAAGAGGTTGAAAATGTTTACGGCAAGGTCTCTGTCCAAAAAAGGCCACTTATAATTCAGAAACCTCCTGGAGAGTAACATGAACTATGAAATCAATAAATTGTTGCAAATAAGAACCACAGCCTTCTCTATATTGATTGTAGTTGTACTCTTGGCTGGATGCGCTTCCAAGCAGATGGCAACCAAGCAGACTGAAAAAGGGCCCAAAATTATCACCCGGATAACCACCACCGAAGATTCTGAAGCGATTTCCGTAAGGATTAAAGGTAATCAATTGCTGACCTATACTTCCTTCAAACAGCCTGTTCCTTTAGGTGTACTGCTATATTTCCCGGAAACAGCCCTGGGCGACATCAAAACGACCTACATGCCGATAAGTGATTTAGTCGGCTCTATCAAAGCTGCTGAACTGACTGGCAAAGGGCATACATCCCGTATTGAAATTGCGTTAAAGAAAGATGCTTCTTATGAAGTAATCCGCCAAGACAACGACCTTAACATAATATTTAAAAAAGCCTCGCCGACTTCAACCTCCACTGGACAGGTTATTAAAACCCAAGCAGAAAAGCCGGCTGCTGAAACGCAGACGATGTCTGCGGCAGCAAGCACTGCAGTTGCAGTCCGGCTGGAATCGATATCTTCTGCTGAACTTGCAGACAGCATAAATATCTTTGTTAATGCCGATGGCACCATTAAAGATTACAAATTTTTCACCACCGCCAACCCGGCGCGGATCATTTTTGACCTGTTTGGCCTCAAAAGCCCCTTTCAAAAAAAACAAACCATCCCTGTTGGCTCAAAATGGGTAAAGACTGTTCGTCATTTCGGTTATCCCGATAGAGTCAGGGTCGTTCTCGATACAACCGCAAGATACCTTTCCGCTGTTTCCGCCTATTCATCGGAAAACGGACTTGTAATTCAGGTGGGTTCCACAACAAAGACTGCCGCCGCGCCCGCGCAAGCTGAAAGACGGGCAGAGGCTTCACCTAAGGAAGTCAAACCTTTAAAAGTTGACGACTCTAAACCCGCATGGATTAACCGCCTGGATTTTTCCAGCGAAGAAGCCGGCAAATCGACCATTATTATTGGAACCACAAAACCGATTCAATACGAGATCAAAAAGATTAATACAAAAAAACTTCTGCTCAAGCTTTATAATACCAATATTCCGAAGTATCGTCAGCGACCGCTGATTACTACACGTTTTGCAAGTGCTATTGATCGGATAACTCCCTTGCAGACACCAAAAATGAAGGAAATTTCCATGATTTCCATCGAGCTGCGGGAATCCGTGCCTTATGTGGCTGAACAGGTCAGTGATCTTTTGATGCTCCATTTCGAAGCGTCCTCAATACCACCTAAAACTCTTGATGAAGCCAAACTGCCACCCTGGAAAAAAGCTACGATGCAAGCGATGGCCCCAACTACAGCCTTTGAACCGGCCATATCAGCAACTGCAACGGCTGCTCCGCAACCCTCCGGCAAATATACAGGAGAGAAAATCGCCCTGAATTTTTATCAAACCGATATCAAAAACGTGTTTCGCATTTTGATGGATGTAAGCAAAAAAAACTTTGCCATAGACAAGGATGTATCCGGATCGGTGACGCTAACATTTGACAAACCGGTACCATGGGATCAAGTGCTCGATCTGATACTGAGGATGAATATGTTAGGCATGGTTTATGAAGGTGATATAGTCCGGATAGCAACTAAGAGGACCCTCGAACAGGAAGCAACCCAAAGACAGGCCGAGCTGGCGGCACAACAGAAAACAACTGCTCAAAAAGTAGCGACGGAACCGCTGCTGACCGAGTATATTCCCGTCAATTATGCCGATGCCAGCGCTGACGTACTGCCGCATATCGTACTGACCGAAGGACGCGGCAGTATTACGGTAGATGCACGCAACAATCAGATCATTATGACGGATGTGGCTGCAAAGATACAACAGGCCAAAGAGACCGTAGCGCAAATCGACAAAGTAACCCCGCAGGTCCTCATCGAAGCCCGGATCGTTGAAGCCTCCAACACCTTTTCCAGAGATATCGGAACGCAGTGGACAGCGTCCGGCACCCCGGTATACGACAATACCAGCGGGTCGCGCGGCCCCGCGCTTGGCGGCGATCTTTCGTTCGATATGGGCGCCTCGAACCCGCCCGCCTCACCCTTGGGAGCGATCGCCTTTTCATTCCTCAGGACAGCGGGTAGCGGGCTTCTTCTGGATGCATCGATAGCTGCTTCAGAATCTAAGGGACTGGTCAAGATCATCTCCTCCCCGAAGATTTTGACCCTTGACAATACTCCGGCGACCATCAAGCAGGGCTTAAGTTATCCTTTCAACAAGCTTGACGCCGACGGCAATACCACCACGGAGTTCAAAGACATCGCCCTGGAACTGGAGGTTACACCTCACGTTACTCCTGACGGCCGCATCTCTATGGAGATTACGATCAAGAATAATGAAATCGGCGCGGTCATCAATAACCAGATTTCCTTTACCACCAAGGAAGCCTCCACCAAGCTTCTGGTCAATGACGGTGATACGGTTATTATCGGCGGAATCAGGAAATCAACGAAAAACGACAATATCTCCGGAGTGCCGGGATTAAAGGACATCCCGCTTTTAGGCTGGTTTTTTAAGACAAAAAGTACTACCGATAATCTGGAAGAGCTGCTGATATTTATTACCCCCAGGATCGTTACTTGCTTTCTTGGGTCTCGGGGATGGCTTCGTTGGGCCGGAAAACGTCATTGTTTTGTTGGAGTTGGGTTGGAGGAGGTCGAGTTGAACGTTAGAGGTTGAGGTTGATTTTATGACAAAAATGTGTGTGTGCTTGTATTCGATTTCTGGATTTGTTCCTTGTCCCACATTCAAAATGACATTGATACAAGTCAGGTCAATGTAATATCAAGGTAATATCGGGTCGGTTGAGAAGGAATATTAATTATTTGCAACATGCACTTTGATTCAATAATTTAATCTCAATTCATTATCATTGGTGAATCATAGTACCAGTCGCTACAATACTCAGCATCTCTATCCCTCTCCTCGTCC
>JAQYVG010000132.1:9223-9376 GCA_030145595.1 Desulfobacterales bacterium
AAAAGTCATCTAGCATCTCAACCCATGCTCGTAGTGCCATAACATTCTTACGGACTGCTGAACACTTAAACATCTCTCCTCTATCCGATGCAGACAAATGGAGATTGACATTGATACAAGTCAGGTCAATGTAATATCAAGGTAATATCGGGT
>JAQYVG010000133.1 GCA_030145595.1 Desulfobacterales bacterium
GTTGTTGGGATCGGCATCGCCGCATTTGGTTAAGGGTGTTTCGGAATCTCTGGCCGGAAGGATTGGATTCGTTGATCTGGCCGGTTTTCAACTTTGGGAAGTCGGGATGCAGCATCGCGATCGATTATGGATAAGGGGTGGTTTGCCCAAAGCCTTTCTGGCCGGTTCAGATGCTGTCAGTAATCAATGGCGTGAAAGCTTTATCCGAACGTTTCTTGAAAGAGACATCCCCCAGCTTGGCATCAACATTGCCGCAGAAACCCTTCGGCGATTCTGGACGATGGTGGCCCATTATCACGGGCAGGTGTGGAACGCAGCGGAGTTTGCCCGCTCTCTTGGCACTGCTGAAAATACGGCGCGACGATATCTCGATATCCTTAGCGGTGCTTACATGGTTCGGGTCTTGCCGCCGTGGTTTGAAAACTTGAAAAAACGCCAGGTCAAAGCGCCCAAGATATATATCCGTGACAGTGGTCTGTTTCACCGCCTGCTGCAGGTTTCAACCCTGGCCGACTTGCAGGGGCACCCTAAGATCGGCGCGTCATGGGAGGGTTTTGCGCTGGAGCATCTCATCCATGTCTTTCGAACCAGAGACGCGTATTTCTGGGCAACACACGCAGGTGCCGAACTTGACCTCATGGTGACGATCGCCGGCAAACGGCATGGTTTTGAATTTAAATACACGGATGCTCCCGGGCGAAAGCGATCGATGCATATTGCCATTGAAGACCTGGGACTGGAACATATGTGGATCATATATCCCGGGGATCAGAAATACGCTCTTGACGATAAGATTACCGTCATTCCACTGGAAGAGATTTTGCAACTTGCGCAAACCGGGCTTATGACGTGAGGCGACACCTATGTCTTACCTGTTGAACTGCAACAACGCTCGCATTCCCCGCAGCTTGATTTCGACGAGCTCCCTTCGATCAGAGCTTAGGGTCGAAGACAGTCGAGTCGCTGCAGGTAGCTTCAATTAGTAAATGATGGAAGTTAGCTCAATATCTCGCGGATGCACCAACGAACACGAACCGATTTTAGGTTGCATTAAATTTAATATCTCATTATTATTTAAACGGATTTTACGAGCTCTCGACAACGTGACGGGAATAAAAGGGATTTTGCCATGAAAGAAAAAACCAAACAAAACGTTTATACTGCTTTTATCGGCGAGGCCAAGGCTTATTTCAGACTGCTGGCCTACGCCCAAAAGGCGGAAGAGGAAGAGGTTCCGCAAATAGCCTTACTGTTCCGTGCCATTGCCGAGGCGGAGCGGGTGCATGCGACTCGTCATTTAAACCTGGTTAAAGATATACTGGTTAAAGATACGGACACCAATTTGGAAAACTCATTTCAACGCGAAAAATCCGTCAGTGAAACTGAATACCCCGAGTTTATCAAAGATGCTCAAATAGATGGCGAGAAAGCGGCCGAGGTTACCTTCAGTCAAGCCAGAGACGCTGAAAGCTTTCACTTAAAATTGTATGAACGGGCCATTTATCATGTCATCAGGGACGAAGTCAAAGCCTATCATGTTTGTCAGGTCTGCGGCTATGTCACCGGCAAAAAAATACCGGCCAAATGCCCGGTTTGTGAGGCCCCAAAAGATAAATTTAAAACTATCGATTAACACCCTAATCGAGCGAAACGCTCGATGTCCGTTGTCAGTTGTCTGTTGTTTGTAACTACTTTAAAAGAGCGCCTGACGGGCATTTTGTGATCGGTCTGGAGTCATCTCAAGCCAGACCGGCGAGAAAGAAACCGATTTATAATCCGCATTGGAATTTGGCATGGATGTCATTTTTTTAGGAACGAACGGCTGGTACGATTCGGCTACCGGCAACACGATCTGTATTCTGATCAAATCGCATGATTAT
Organism: Desulfobacterales bacterium; assembly: GCA_030145595.1. Classification (GTDB taxonomy): domain Bacteria; phylum Desulfobacterota; class Desulfobacteria; order Desulfobacterales; family UBA11574; genus Desulfatibia_A. Next base: position 1,881 of record JAQYVG010000133.1, read on the forward strand.
TATATTATTTTAGATGCCGGCAACGGCATTCACAAATTGGAGCAGCACTATCAAAAGGCCAGGCCCGTCTTTCTTTTACTGAGCCATTTTCACCTTGATCACATCTTCGGCCTGCATATTTTAGCGAAATTCGCCTTTACCGAAGGACTTGTCATTGCGGGCCCCAAGGGCACGCGGGAAATTCTAAACCATATCATAAACAAACCTTTTACAATGCCGCTGGACGATCTTCCTTACAAAGTAGAGGTGCTTGAGCTATGCGAACAGAAAAACATTTTACCGTTTGAAACAAGCGCCATGGAACTTGTCCACACTTCCCTTACTCTGGGCTATCGGATCCATTTGGAGAATAAAACGATTGCCTACATCCCCGATACCGGTTTTTGCCAAAATGCCCTGAAGCTGGCCCGCGATGTTGATCTTGTCATCACGGAATGCGCCTATTTGCCGGGTGAATACTCGGATCAATGGCCGCATTTAAATCCGCAGGAGGCCGCCCGAATAGCAAAGGAGGCCGGCGCTAAGCAACTCGCTTTGGTACATTTTGACGCCGGGCGGTATACGACGCTGGAGAGCAGAAAGGATGCGGAGCTGCATGCCAGAAAAATATTTCCAAACACGATTGCCACCCAAGATGACATGCAGCTGCATCTGTAGCTTGAATGGCTCCCGCATGCCCCGGTGAGCAGTGGGCAGGGAGCAGTGTAAAAATGACCAGTTATCAGTGAACAGTAAAAAGTGACCAGTAACCAGTATCTAGCATCCAGTATCTAGCATCCAGTAGCCAGGAGGTACATATCAACAGTCTTAAAATAGCAGCAATTTACGGCAGTCCCCGGCGCAAGGGCAATACGGCCGCGCTTTTGCAGCGTGCGGTTCAGGGGGCGCGCGATGCCGGAGCCCAGGTGGATGAAATCGTTCTGCGGGATCTGAAAATGTCCCCCTGCCTGGAGATTTACAAATGCAAGCAGAAAGGCGAGTGTGCCATCAAGGACGACTTTCAACAGGTTCGCAACCAAATCCTTGCCGCCCGGGGCTTGATGCTGGCCAGTCCGATTTTCTTTTACACCGTCAGCGCCCACACCAAAACCCTGATGGATCGCTGCCAGTCTTTGTGGGTCAAAAAGTACTGGATCGATAAGGTGCCGCACGGAAAATGGGAACCTGTACGCAAAGGGCTCTTTATTTCAGTGGGTGCCACCAAAGGAAAGAAGCTGTTCGACGGTGCCCTGCTGACCGTCAAATATTTTTTTGATGTGCTGGATATGGAGCTCTGGCAGTCCCTGCTGTACCGCAACCTTGAATATGAAAGCGATGTTCAAAATAAACCGGAATACCTGCAAGAGGCCTACCTGGCCGGCAAGGAACTGGCCCGGGCTCTTCAGGAAGAAATCGTCTAACCCGGTTATTTAGATAGAGGTCGGGCACGGCAGTTGGCGAACAACGACTCTGCATGTGGATAAAAGCATTTTTAGACCCCGGTTAAATAAAGAACAAGAGATTTAACTGGGCACCCAGGATTGACTCGATAATCAGGATATAAAATTCGCGCAGCGATGACATCATTTGTTCGATCAGTGCTCGCCCCGTTAAATTTTTCGCAGAAAAGGAGCGCAGCGAATTTAACTGGGGTCGATCGAACAAATAATAATCTGTGCTCGTCTGCATTTATCCGCGGTCAATTAACAGAAAAATCTTGCAAATCCTGTCAATCCTGTCCAAAATATAGAAACGCGTAACCCGTAACCCGTATCAAAAAAAGGAGGTAAACCATGAGTGAAAAGACTTATAAAATTATTGAACTGGTCGGATCGAGCGCGACTTCTTGGGAGGATGCTGCCCAAGCCGCGGTGAATACCGCCGCCAAAACCCTGAGGGATTTGCGAATCGCTGAAATTACCCAAATGGATATGAAAATTGAAAACGGCAAGGTCGCCGCTTACCGGGCTCGGGTAAAGCTTTCATTTAAATACGAGACCTAAAAATCCGGAGGTATTAACATGCTGCCGTTCGAGGAAGCCGTTGCCAAGTTCAAAGAGATTTTAAAACATGATCCTGAAAATGCCGAGATCTGGTGTAGCTGGGGGGTGGCCTTGATGGAGCTGAAACAGTTCGATGAAGCCGTCGAGAAATTCGAAAAAGCAGCAGGATTCAGCCCTGATTTTTCACCGGCCTGGTACGGCTGGGGAATTGCCCTGTCGGCTTTAGGACAAAAGGAAGCGGCAGCTGAAAAAATCAAAAAGGCCATGGAGCTCGACCCGGAAAGCAGCCAGTGATCAGTTGTCAATGGCCAGTATCCAGTATTCAGTAACCAGCAACTAAGGCCCGTTGGAGCGAAGCGGAAATCCCGCTGAAAGCGGGGCAACCCGCAACCCGTAACCCGTAACCCGTAACCCGTAACAAAGGACAAATGACAAATAACAACACATTCACATCCGAAATCGCCCGGGAGCAGAACATAAGCGACCATCAAGTTCAGGCTGTAGCCGACCTTCTGGCCGCAGGGGCCACCATCCCGTTTATTGCCCGTTACCGCAAAGAAGCCACCGGCAGCCTGGACGAAGTCGTTGTTACCGCCATCCGGGACCGGCTCAACCAGCTTCGAGAAATCAAAGACCGCAAAAAAGCGATCCTCAACTCCCTCGAAAAGCACGGCAATCTGACGGACGAGCTTTCCGCAAGGGTTCTGGCCGCCGAAACAATGGCAATATTAGAGGACATCTATTTGCCGTATCGGCCCAAGCGGCGCACAAGGGCGGTTATGGCCAGGGAAAAAGGGCTCGACCCCCTGGCGCTGGCGATCCTGGAGCAGGACGGCATGGATCCGGTCGAAGCGGCGGCGGCGTTCATCGATCCTGAAAAGGGGGTCGCGTCAATCGAAGATGCCCTGGCCGGAGCCAGGGACATCATTGCCGAAATCGTCAACGAGCACGACCAGGCCAGGGCCACGCTGCGGAACCTCTTTTTCACCAAAGCCAAGGTTGGAAGCCGCATGGCCGCCGGCATGGAGGAAAAAGGCGCCAAGTTCAGAGACTACTTTGAGTGGAAAGAGGCGCTCTCCACTATTCCCTCTCACCGGATGCTGGCCATCCGGCGCGGCGAAAAAGAAGACGTCCTGAAACTCGACATACTACCCGATGAAGCCGAAGCAATCGCGCTGCTCGAAAACCTGTTCGTCAAAGGACAAGGGGTGGATTCCGACCAGGTGAGGCCGGCAATAACGGACTGCTACAAGCGCCTGCTTTCGCGTTCTATGGAGACCGAAGCCCGGCTGCATGCCAAGGAACGAGCCGACGTCAAAGCCATCAGAGTGTTCGCTGAGAATCTGCGCCAGCTTTTGCTTGCCCCGCCGCTGGGGGCCAAGCGCGTGATGGGGATAGACCCGGGATTCAGAACCGGGTGCAAGCTCGTCTGTCTGGACCGCCAGGGAAAACTGCTGCATTACGACACGATTTTTCCGCACATGTCCGACAAAAAAGCCCTGGAAGAATCCTTGAAAATAAAAGCCCTGTGCCGGCGTTTTGACATCGAAGCCATTGCCGTCGGCAACGGCACGGCCGGCAGGGAAACCGAAGCCTTTGCCAAAGCAGTCCCGTTTTCAAACCCGGTGCCGGTGATCATGGTCAATGAGAGCGGGGCGTCGATCTATTCCGCTTCCGAGGCCGCCCGGCAAGAGTTCCCGGATCATGATCTGACGGTGCGCGGGTCCGTGTCGATCGCCAGGCGCCTGATGGATCCTTTGGCGGAACTCGTCAAAATCGATCCCAAATCGATCGGCGTGGGCCAGTACCAGCACGATGTGGATCAGGCCGCCCTGAAACAAGCCTTAGACGACGTTGTGATGAGCTGCGTTAACGGTGTCGGTGTGGATCTGAACCGGGCCAGTCTCCAGCTTTTGACCTATGTTTCCGGGCTCAACGCCGGCATCGCCAACAACATTGTCGCCCATCGCGAGGCCAACGGGCCCTTTACGTCCAGAAAGCTGCTGCTGGACGTGCCGCGCCTGGGTCCCAAGGCCTTTGAACAGTCGGCCGGGTTTTTGAGGATCCCGGACGCTGAAAACCTTTTGGACGCCGGCGCGGTGCACCCGGAAAGTTATCACATTGTCGATGCCATGGCCAAAGACCTGGGGGCCACGGTCTCTGACCTGATGAAAAAACCCGAGATCCGCAGTCAAATAGATGTCTCGCGATATGTAACGGAATCCGTCGGAATCCCCACCCTGAAAGATATCCTCGATGAACTGGCCAAACCGGGACGCGATCCCAGGGAAAAATTCGAAGAATTTTCGTTTGCCGACGGCATTGAAAAGATCGAAGACTTAAGGCCGCAGATGAAACTGCCCGGCATCGTGACCAATGTCACCGCATTCGGCGCTTTTGTGGACATCGGCATCCATCAGGACGGCCTGGTTCACATCAGCCAGATGTCCGACCGCTTCGTGAAAGACCCGTCTGACATCGTCAAGGTTCACCAGAAGGTGTCGGTGACCGTAATAGACATCGATTTTGCCAGAAACCGGATTTCGCTGTCAATGAAATCAAGCGCCGGCCATGCAGCTCCTGCTGTGAAAACATCGAGAGTGAAAAAAAATCTTCGTCGCGACCCGCAACCAAAAAAGAAGAAAGACCCGCAACCGTCGTTTAACGGTCCCATGGCAGAGGCATTAATAAAAAGCGGCCTAAAATAGAAGCCCTTCTTGGCTCAAAGAATGCTAAGAAGGGCTTTATCTTTTTGAGGCTCCCGGAAGTTCCCTTGATGCTGATATTGGATAAGCGGATAAAAATTGGGCGAACGTGGCCAACAACACCCTGATATCGCATGATAATTTGCACTAATTGCTGATCAAGATTTGACCCCGCTCACTCTATATTTCCAACCAGTCCGCAGTCCTTACCGGGCGGCACTGCTCTGCCGGGAGACAGCCACAGAGTCGTCGAGGGCGGGAAGCTTCACTTGATTATGCTCTGTAAAATCAATGCCGACGCGAAGTGCTTTGAGCCCTCTCACGCCCGACAAGTCTTCAATATCAATAAATTCTAAGTCGTCACACAAATATCCTGTGGATTTTAAAAAATCGATATGACGATGCATTTCCCGGCCATCTTCGGGCTGCGAGTAGACTATGGCCAATTTCCCAGGCTGGGTGAGCCGTTCGCGACTCCCTTTGACAAGGGCTTTATCCAAACGGGACTTAATGATTTCATGGCGGATATCATAGGCCCCGTCCACATCGAAGCGTTTCTCATCGTAGCGGAATCGAATCGACAGCGGAGTGTTGCTCGTCAGGATGAGTTGGCAGGTGTCTAAAGGCACTTCTAACTCTGTCTTGACCTGCTCGGTATGCCACGCCATGCCGCAGGCAACCATGAGCTGCCACAGCCGTAAATTTTGGATGTGAAACGTACTGATATTTCCGTTCCGCATTATGGAAGCACCCGCATAGATGACATAATCGAGGCCGTCGGTCTGGTGCTTTTCAAAATAATGGGGCAAAAAGGCCTGAGCCTTGGCTGCTTCTTCTTCCAGATAGGCTGAAAGACGTTCGTTTAGCAAAGAAACACTATCTTCGAAAGCCCTGCGTTTTCGATAAACGACCCCTACGTTGGGATCTATCGCTTTTTTGTAGTTTTCAATCGCCTGGGAAACCCGGGGCCCGAAACCGACGATGTCTGCAAAGGTCACTTCAATTTCATTTTTTAAAAAAGAAGATATCGCCACCTCATCATCCGATGCTATCCCCGAGTTTAAACTATCGATCCGGCGGTCAATCCGGAATGTGTATTCTTGTAAAAGGGGCCAATCTTTGACATCACTTGCCCGGTGCATGATCTTTTTTGCCAATTTGAGCTGATCGGTCAGATCGGCTTGAATGCTTTTATTACGAGCCTCGGACGAACCTCTAATATCGCTTTGCGCAAAGAAGGGAATCAGATCTTTGAAGATGATCGGCTCCATCTCCGAGGATTGCCCCATACGAACTCGATCCATATGCTGAAAGGCGGCATCCCGAAAGCGCCATTCAACCACAGGGTGTACGGCCGTACACTTTTCTTTAATGATTGCCTGGGCCTCATTGCTCATATCATCTATCCCCCGCTTTAATGCCACGGAAAACAGCGGGGCGATCTGTTGGACCAGCATTTCATCAAACGGTCCAAGATCATTGGGTCGCGTACTTACGATATGTAAAAACCCGATCACTTTTCCTTGGTAAAAAAGTGGAGATATCAACAAGGACCTGACACCATGGTTAAAGGCATCCTGTTCAATGAGGCTCAGGTTTGCTTTTGCTCTAAGATCTGAAATGCGAAGTGTCGTCGCCTGTTCGACGGCATCAAGCCAGACAGATCCCTTAACATCAGCAAGCGGGATGTGCTTTGAATTTGTAAACATACAGTTTACTGCACTCGGGCTGCCGTCCTTGATAACCAGCACTTTATCTCCCTGTATAGCCCCAATTGCTGCCATGAGATCCGGACGCCCAAACAGGGTTCTGATCTGTTTCAAAACGCGTTGAAAACCATCTGCAGAAAAGATCGATTCCTGGTCGATTAAATCGGTTTGCAAGGCAGCAATGACCTCGGATTCCGTGACATCAACCGCACGGATAAAGGTGAACCCCTTAAATTCAAATTTATCAAGATTGATAAACCGGGACAGAACCTTAAAGTCGGTGAGATTGTCGATAATGGTCTGCCGATCATTTTTGCTCAGTTTTTTAGGTTTGCCGATGGGATAAACGTCGATGAACTGCAGGTCGGGGCTTAATTGAAAATAGCGATCCAATCCGGTTTCCGGATCCGGGACAATTTGAATTACCGGTGTTTCCAGCTCTTGGTCCAGGCCATAAATTTTTTTTAAAATTAGAAAATAGGCCCGCAGGGCCCTGCTTTTGCGTGGTCCTCCCTGGTTATCCTTCGAAAACCCCTTGAGCGATCCATCGTCAGCGATCAAGAGGCGCTGAAACATGGGAGAAGTATAAAAAGCGATCGCGCTGAAGGGGACCAGGGCGCCGACGATTTCGGTCTCCCAGGAAGAGGCCGGAAAAATGACACTCATCAGGGGCATTAACAAGTCGCGATGCTCTTTTAGCATGGATGGATCTTCAATGGAGCCTTCAAGTTCGGGGATCTGCTGGATGCGCTGCTCGAATTCGTTAAACATCTCTGCCATATACGAACATTTTGGGGAGATGTTATTCCTCCAGAAATCCAACAAGGGATTAAGGCTTAACGTCGATCGAAACGGAACGTCTATTTTTGTTTCTCGCATATGCGCCCTCTTTGGTTGATTTTATGGTACGCTTGGAATTGTTTTTGATATCATTGTATTATGAACGCATACAATAATTGAGTAAAGACTTTATTAAAAATAATCATAAAAGAAAACTTGTCCAGCTACTTAGTTAGTGTCCATCCATAAATGAGGATTTTTGTTCAAGATCAAGGCATGCGAAAAAAATAACCACAGGCATATAG
>JAQYVG010000134.1 GCA_030145595.1 Desulfobacterales bacterium
CAGCTGTTTAACCGCCGCGCAGAAAGCTTTTCCCCGCTGGGCATAGCTGCTGTACATGTCAAAACTGGCACAGCCCGGAGCAAGGAGCACAACATCGCCGGAATTAGCGGCTTGATATGCCAAAAGGACTGCGTCTTCCATCCCGTCTGCGGTTTGTGCTGCCTGCGGACATACGTCGCCAAGGGCAGATTTTACTTTTTCTTTTGCTTCTCCCATTACAATCAGTTTTTTTGTGTGCTTATGGACCAGTTCTTTGAGAGACCCGAACTTTCCTCCCTTATCGCGACCTCCCATGATAAGAACCACCGGACTGCTAAAGGCTTCAAGTGCTCTGGCCACAGCATCAACGTTGGTAGCTTTGGAGTCGTTGAAAAAGCGGACACCGCTGACCGTGGCGACAAATTCGAGCCGATGAGAGAGCCCCTGAAAATTGTTCAGGGTAGACTGGATGGCTTCTAAGCTGCCGCCAACGGCCAGTGCTGCCAGAGAAGCGGCGGCAGCATTTTCAAGATTGTGCCGGCCGGCAAGTTTGTAACCGGAAAGATCAATAGACCCTGTTTGTTTTCCTTGTGACTGCAAACCGATGAAGGCAGCGTTGGACGAACCGTTCCAATTTATGGTTGCGCTGTTTAGGGCTGCATTATCGTTGTCTTCGCGGTGATAAAAGGTCATTTTTTTGGCTTTGATGTTTTGGCTGATGGAACGAATCAGCGGATCTGAGCCGCTGATTACGGCGGTATCATCTGCTTGCTGGTTTTCGAAGATCCGGCACTTAGAGTTGATGTAGGCCTCAAAATCAGGGTATCGGTCCATATGATCTTCGGTTATATTTAAAAGCACACTAACTTTCGGCCGGAAAGTTTCGATGGTATCGAGTTGAAAGCTGCTGATTTCAGCTATTACAATTTCGGCTTTTGCTTTTTGGTCGACATAGTCGATTAAAGGGTTGCCGATATTGCCTCCCACAAAAGCTTTAAAGCCTGAATTTTCGAGCATTTTGCCAAGCAGGGTAGTGGTTGTAGTCTTGCCGTTGGTCCCGGATACGGCGATTACAGGCTCACGGATGAATCTTGAAGCAAGCTCGATCTCTCCTAATACCGGCACTCCCTTACTGCGGGCCCGTAAAATCTGAGGGATGGTATGGGGCACACCGGGGCTGATAACAATAAGGTCGGCGCGTTCAAAGGTTTCAGTTTCATGCCGGCCCAGCTCCAGGTCGACACCCATTGCAAGGGCTTCATGAGCATGGTCGGCCAAATCTTTGGCAGGGGCAATATCAGTAACGGTTACCGACGCTCCTTGGTTTATTGCAAAGCGCGCTGTTGCAATCCCCGAGGCGCCGAGGCCGACGATGAGAATTTTTTTATTTGCAAGATTCATCTGTTGCACTTTATTAATTCGATCTTAATGCATCATTTTTTTAATTTTAAAGCTTAGTCGAATTTTAGATTCTGTTGCGGGTTACGGGTTGCGAGTTTCGGGTTAAGAAATTCTGCGATCTACATTCGTAACTCGCGACCCGCAACCCGTAACTCGCAACTCGTAACTCGCAATCCGCAACTCGCAACCCGTAACCTTTACCTGAGTTTCAGCGTGCTCATTGAAAGCAGCGCCAATGCAATTGCAATGATCCAGAACCGGACAATAACTTTAGGCTCCTGCCATCCTTTCAATTCAAAATGGTGGTGCAGCGGGGCCATTCTAAATATTCTGCGGCCGTTTGTGACTTTGAAAAAACCGACCTGAAAAATCACAGACAGAGTCTCAACAACAAAAAGCCCACCGACCAACACCAGCAGGATCTCCTGCTTGGTGATGACGGCTACGGTACCTAAGGCCGCACCCAGTGAAAGGGAGCCGACATCGCCCATAAAAATCTGTGCCGGATAAGTGTTGAACCACAAAAATCCAAGGCCTGCGCCGGCCAGTGTTCCGCAGAAAACGGCCATTTCTCCGCTTCCGACAACGTGATTGATTTGCAAATAGTCGGCTATTTTGATGTGCCCGGCGACATAGGAAAAGACCATATAAGCTGTTGAAGCTATGATGAAAGGTCCGATGGCAAGGCCGTCGAGCCCGTCTGTCAGATTGACTGCATTTGATGTGGCGATAATTACCAAAGCGGCAAAGAGTATATAACCGTATCCAATATCCGGTGAAACTTTCTTTAAAAACGGTATGGTGACGCGCGCTGAAAAGTCCGGCGACATGTAAACCAGCATACCAATGACCAGCGCCAGAATAATTTGCAGCAGGAATTTTTTGCGAACACTTAGTCCTTTGCTTTGTTTTTTGATTTGCATCAGATAATCATCAACAAAACCGATGCCGCCGTAACCAATGGTGGCCAGCAGCACTATCCAGACGTAATGATTGGTTAAATTCGTCCAAAGGAGCGTTGATACAACAATTGAGAAAATGATCAGCGTTCCACCCATGGTTGGAGTTCCGGCTTTTGTGTGGTGGGTTTCCGGACCGTTTTCTCTGATATACTGCCCCACTTGCAGGCGGCTCAGTTTTCGAATTACCCAGGGGCCCATAAAAAAACAGATTAAAAAAGCAGTAAGACTGGCATAGATCGTCCGGAAAGTAATGTATCGAAATACATTAAAGGCCGATATGGTGTTATGTAGCGGATATAGTAGGTGATACAGCATAGTTTAACGTTACAGAACCTATTAAATCGTATCGATAAAATTAGTGTTAATGAGCGACTGTTTATAAAAATTTGTTACGAGTTACGAGTTGCGAGTTAAGATTTTAATATTCAACCCGCAACCCGCAACCCTAACTGTTGGCCCACTTTAAAAGTTTTTCAGCGATTTTTTCCATGGCCATTGATCGGCTGCCCTTTACCAGCACCCAGTCTCCGGGATCGAGCCAGTCAATGATACTTTCATAGATTGCTTCCTTGGTCCCTAAGATAATATTGCCGGAATCCATATCTTCTTCCCGGGCCCCTGCGGCCACTGATTCAGCAAACTTGCCGGTCGCATAGATTCTTGAGATCTTAGATTTTGCACAAAGGATGCCGATCTTGTGGTGCAACGATTCCGAATGCTGCCCTAATTCGAGCATATCGCCGACGACCATAACCGTCCTGCCGTCCTCTTTTAAGGACTCGAGCGTTTCAATAGAAGCTGACATGGAGCCTGGATTGGCATTGTACGTGTCGTCGATGATGTAGATGCCTTTGTGCGTTTTATGCATGTTCAACCTGCCTTGAACCGGGACGAAACTATCAAGCCCGGTTTTAATTTGTCGGGCACTTGCGCCCAGCAGGTATCCAACCGCTGCCGCAGCCAAAGCGTTGGAAACCATGAATTTGCCGGGAGTTTCAATGTCGATGGAAATGCTTTCCGAGGGCATCTGGAGAGTAAAAGAAAGCCCCAGCCCCTTTTTACGAATAGACCGGCCTCTAATTTGGGCATTTTTTGATAAACCGAAGAGAACAACGTTTGCCGATGTTTGGTCGGCAAGCTGCAGCAGCTTAGGGTCGTCGGCATTCAGGACCGCCGTGCCGGCCGGTTTGATTTTTGTAAGCAGCTCGCCCTTGGCCCGCATGACGGCATCTATGGAGCCCAGCCCTTCAAGGTGGGCCGGACCGATATTGGTAATTAGACCGATTTGCGGTGAGCAGATTTCACCGAGACGTTTGATTTCTCCGGGCCTGTTCATGCCCAGCTCCACAACCGCCCACTGATGATGCAAATTGAGATTCAGCAATGTCAGGGGCAGTCCGATCTCATTGTTCAGATTGCCGCTGGTTGTCAGCGTTGAAAAGCATTGGGCAACAACGGCAGCGGTCATCGCCCGGGTGGTGGTTTTGCCGTTTGAACCGGTGATGGCGACCACCGAGGCGTTTGAACGTTGGCGTTGAAAAGCTGCAAGGTCGCCCAGTGCTTTGGTTGTATCGGTCACAGTGACACAGACAAGTCCTTTTTTTTGGCATAGTTGGCCGGGCGGGGCTGCGGCTTTGTCCTGGTTGATGATAAGGCCGGCAATACCGTTTGCAATGACGTCGCCGGCAAAACCGTGGCCGTCATGCACATCACCTTTGATGGCCACAAAGAGGTCATCCGGGTCGATCCTGCGCGAATCGATAGAGACGCCCGCGAAAACCTTGTTGATGTCTCCGCACAACAGGTTCCCCTCTGTTGCTTCAAGGATTTTGGCAGTGGTCCAAGGTATTGGTTTCATCGGTCTTAAGTTCCTTTGCCTGGCGATTCTGTTTGATGCTTTTTGGGGAACATCGGGGCCAGGGCTGAAAGTGCTGCCCGGGCCTCTGCGCGGTCGTCAAATGGAATAATATTCTCTTTGATGATTTGATAGGTTTCATCGCCTTTGCCGGCGATCAGGACGGTATCGCCCGGACGGGATGCCAGCACTGCCAGTTGGATGGCATTTTTACGATCCGGTTCGACAACGTAACCTCTTTGCGTAAGGCCTGCTGCCAAATCCGAAGGGGTATAGCGGTATACGGCGGCCGTTTTAATCCCCTCAAGGATCTGGCCGATGATTTCGCGTGGCGACTCCGTGCGCGGGTTATCGTTTGTGATCACGGTAAGGTCACAGAGCCTGCTTGCGATGGCACCCATCTGAGGGCGTTTGGCCCTGTCGCGATTGCCGCCGCAGCCGAATACACAGATGACTTTGCCGGTCGCCAGCTTTTTTAAGACAGAGAGCACATTATCGAGAGCATCAGGGGTATGGGCGTAATCGACATATACAAAGCGTTCAATATCATTGGTGATACTTTCAAGGCGTCCCGGAACTCCGGCAACCTCTTCCAGGCCGGCTTTAATAGCGTCTAAAGAGAGATTCAAGGCTATAGCTGCCCCGGTTGCACAAAGGATGTTTTCCAGATTATAGTGCCCTACAAGGGGTGATTTGAATTCAAACGTGCCGCCGGGCGTTGTAATACGGCCCCTCATGCCGGCCAGGTCGTATTCGATATTTTGACACCGGACGTTGTTGTCGGCTGCAGTGCCGACGGAAAGCACCGAAAATGGGCCCGTTTTTTCTGAAAACAGGCTTAAGAGTTCCTGGCCTTTTTCATCATTGTGATTAAGCACAACCGATCCTAAGCTTTTTTTAGGACCTGAATTTAAGATTTCAGTAAACATTCTTTTTTTACATTGCCAGTAAGATTCCATGTTGCCGTGATAATCGAGATGGTCCTGGGATAAATTGGTAAATACAGCGACATCCAAGCGGCAATGATCAACCCTGTGAAGATCGATGGCATGCGAAGTAACTTCCATGACAACATGAGTGACGCCGTCTTTGAGCATATCTGCCAGTATTCTCTGGAGATCCAAAGATTCGGGGGTTGTCATGGGACTGCTGAATGTTTTGTCGCCATATCGATAATTCAAAGTCCCGATGACCCCGACGTTGCAACCGGCCTTTAGCAGGATGCGCTCAACTAAAAAAGCCGTCGTTGTTTTGCCATTGGTGCCGGTTATTCCAATCATCGTCAACTTTTGCGACGGACTGATGTAAAACCGGTCGGAGACGGCTGCAAGGGCCTTGCGGCTGTTCTCAACCTCTATAATAGCCGCTTCTTGATTTACAGGTTTCTGGGCAATAATTGCCAGGGCTCCTCTGGCCACCGCTTCGTCAACAAAATCATGTCCGTCTGCTGCAAGGCCCGCTATGGCCACAAAAAGGCCGCCGGGCTGAACGTCCTGTGCCCGGTAGTGAATCGAGCCTATCTCGGGCCGCAGACCACCTGATTCCGTAATCCTTATTGGTGTAACAGCTTCGAGTAAACTTGAAAGATTCATCTTCAGGCCTCGTTTTCGAAAGAAGCGGTTAGCTTATCGGTTTTGTTTTCGGGCGGTATGTTCAGATAATTGAGCGTCTTATTTGCAATTTTCCTAAATGCCGGTGCCGCAACAACACCGCCGTAATGCCCCTTTGAAGGCTCGTCGATGACAACCAGAATTGCTACTTTGGGTTTTTCGGCAGGTGCGAATCCGACAAACGATGCCGTGTATTTTTCATTAGTATATTCACCCTGCTCGTCAATTTTCTGGGCTGTGCCGGTTTTGCCGCCGGCCGAATATCCTTCCAGGGCGGCATTGATGCCGGTGCCTCCTTTGGCAATCACGGTCTGCATGATCCGGGCCATGGTTCTAGCTGTTGCGGGCGAAACGGCCCTTCTAATCGTTTGGGGGCCAAAGGTTTCTACAAGCCCTCCGTTTTGGTCCGTTATGGCCTGGACGATGTACGGTTTCATGAGCACCCCGTTGTTGGCGATGGCGGCCGCGGCCGTAACGAGCTGCAGGGCGGACACTGAAATTCCCTGGCCAAAGGCTATGGTTCCGGCGTCAATATTGGTCCAGCGGTTATAATGTGCCAGGCTGCCGACTGTTTCGCCCGGGCAGTCTATTCCGGTCTTTGTTCCGAAACCAAAATCTTTCAGTATTTTGTAAAGCGCTTCAGGTCCTGTAATTTCACTCAATTTGACGGCACCAATATTGCTTGAAAGCTTGATGATCTGCGGCAGGGTCAACCATCCGTAAGAATGAGTGTCGTGGACAACTTCTTTTCCGATTTTGTAGGCGCCGTTTTCACAGAAATAAGAGCTGATAGGGGTGCTGCTTCCGGATTCCAGGGCCGCCGCCGCACTGAAGATCTTCATGGTGGAACCCGGCTCAAACGGATCGGTGATTGACCGGTTCCTCCAATCTTCTTGGCTGAAACTGCGAAACGCATTAGGGTTGAAAAAAGGATAATGCGCAACAGCCAGCAGCGCCCCTGTTTCAGGAGCCATTACGATTACAATTCCGGACCTGGCTGCAAATTTATTGACTGTTTCCTCAAGGGTTTTTTCGGCAATGTATTGGATGGTGCGGTCAAGGGTGAGGATGAGGTTGTTCCCGCTATAATTCGGCAGTTGGTTGTCTTCGGCTTCAAAACCCCGGCCGAGGGCATCCTTGATAATCGTGAAACTGCCGGATGCGCCTTGCAGATAATTGTCGTAGTAGAATTCGATGCCTTCCAGGCCGATGTCATCGATATTTGTAAATCCAAGCACTTGGGCTGCCAGCGTTTTGTTGGGATAAAAGCGTTTGTGCTCAGTGATGAAATCTATTCCGGCAATATTAAGATTCTTAACAGCTAGGGTCTCCTTGGGTGCAGCACGACGTTTAACCCAAACAAATTTCTTTTTAGAAGAGAGTCTGCCCTGAAGTGCTTTCAAATCAATTTTCAGTATCTTAGCCAAAGATTTAGCAACCGCCCGCACATCATCAATGCGCGGAGGATACGCGACGATAGATATTACATCGATACTGACGGCCATTTCGGCAAGGCGAGTATCATAGATAGTTCCGCGTTTTCCGGTTGATTTGAAGGAACTTTCATATTGGTCTGCAGCTTTTCGAGAGAGGCGCGGGCCATGGTGAATTTGAAGATAAACGGCTTTGGCGCCAATTGCCGCAAAAAAAAGGCTAAAGAATATACCGATAACGATTGCACGCGATTTTATATGTTTGGTTGCAGTCGATTTCATGGAATTATTATCATCTGTTCCGATGTAGGCATTTTCAAGCCAAACCTGGTTTTTGCAATTTCAGCAATTCTGGCAGGAGATTTCAGGCTGGCCAGTTCGAGGTTCAAGTTGTTTTGCAAAGCAACAAACTCTTTTTGGCGAATGGCAACCTTTGAGAGTTCATATCCGATTCCCACACATTGGACCCGGCTCCAAGTATAAAGGAAAAGCTCCGAAATAAAGAAAAACATGAGAATTATCCAGATTCCGGTCTCCTTAAGCGTACGCGGATCTTTTCTAATTTTACGGTTCATTTTGCTATATCTTTTCAGCGGCTCTTAATTTTGTGCTCCTTGCCATGGGATTTTTGTCAATTTCATTCTCTGTCGGACGCACCACTTTTTTTGTTAAAGAGCGCAAGACTCTTTTTTGATTACAAATACACTTAGGAAAATCCGGCGGACACACGCAGACCTTTTCCAGGGCTTTTATACGATGTTTGACAATGCGATCTTCAAGGGAGTGAAAAGATAGAACACAGAGACGACCCTTAGGGTTTAAAACGGCTGCAACATTTTCCATGAACAAATCGAGCATTTCAAGCTCCCTGTTAACAGCGATTCTAAGCGCCATGAACACTCTGGTGGCGGGATGTATTTTTTGACTCAGCGCCGGCTTGGGAATCGCTTCACATACTATTTGGGCCAGATGCGCACTCGATCTTATGGCACTGCGCGCTCTTTTTTTGACAATCTTTTTGGCAATCTGCGGTGCCCAGCGTTCCTCTCCGTATTTGTAAAAAATTTTTTTAAGTTCTTTTTCCTCCAACCGATTGATTAAATCTTTGGCGGTTGTTTTTGATGTTATGTCCATCCGCATGTCGAGGGGCTCATCTTTATGAAAACTGAATCCTCTGCCACTCGCTTTAAGCTGGTGCAGCGAAATACCCAGGTCGAGAAGAATGCCGTCCACGGCTGCAATTTTCAAGTGCTGAAGAATATCAGGAAGATTTATAAAATTATCATTAAAGAGGTGTACGGTTACGTCAGCCGATTTCAGCACTTTTTTTGCGTTCCTAATAGCATCTTTGTCTTGATCTATACCGATAAGAACACCGCCGGGGATAATTTTTTCCAAAATTATCCGGGCATGTCCCGAACCTCCGAGAGTACAGTCTGCATAGATTTTCCCCGGCCTGCAATCCAGGTAGAAAGCCACTTCCTTTGGCATTGCAGGAATGTGTTCCAACGACATAGAATCAGAGTCCTAATTTTGCGATTTCGTTTCTGACCTCCTCCTTTTTCATGTCCTTTTCCATATGCAGGTTTTCTTTTTCCCACTTTTCGCGGGACCAGATTTCAAAGTGATCAAGTACGCCAACGAGAACAATTTCCCGGCTAACTTCTGCATATTGCCTCAACATCGGCGGAATCAGGATGCGGCCTTGTTTGTCGCACGGACATTCAAAAGCTCCACCAATGAAAACCCTTCGAAACCGGCGCATGTTGTCGCTTTTTTCGGCCAGAGACAATATTCGAGTTTCGATTTTACGCCATTCTGTATGCGTATAGGCCACCAATCCGCTGTCCATCCTGGATATCATTACACCGTTGTCGTCATCGGCTTTAATGATTTCGCGGAACCTGGCCGGAACGATGATGCGCCCTTTTGCATCAATGGTATGGTAGGAGCTTCCTCTAAACATTTTTCACCATGCTTATCCACTTTTATCCACTTTACCCCATTCAATTATATTTTCCAGGAAGTGTCAAGGAAAAAGGCAGATATTATTTCAATTTTTATAATAATTAAAAAAGCTTAACTGATTTTGGGAATATTAATTTTCCTGGGCGTACTG
>JAQYVG010000135.1 GCA_030145595.1 Desulfobacterales bacterium
ATACCATCCCCGGGGATAAATTTTCCCTTATCGCCGAGGCCCTAAAAAAATATGATTCCAAACATCCACAGGGGATGGAACCATATACTATCGATTTTCTGGAACCTTAATCTTTCTAAGGCGCTATCCTTTTAATATCGCTGAATTTTGACAGGTGTTTTTTGTTATAAGAATAAAGAACAGCCATTTTTTTAAGGCGCATATATGAAACAATATAAGCATCTATAAAATCTATATTTGTCTCCTCAAATATCTCCAGCGCCCCTTCAATAATATCTGAATTGTCCACCTTAAGACCCTCGGTGTTTAATATTCCTCTTAATAAATCGGCAACAACTTCATTCCCCTGTTCATAAAAAGAGATTAGAACCCAAACCAACTCCGCAATAACGATATCTGATGTAACCAATCGAACTTTGCCTGACTTAGCCTTTAATAATAATTTCTGGACGGCTTGTGCCTTGTGTTTATCATCGTTTGTCAAGTATCTTACAAAAAGATTTGTATCCACGAAACACACAGGGGCTATCATCATAAATTCTCCATAACCTCATTGATTACATACTTCTTAGCGTTATCTCTCAATTTTTCCCAATCTTCTATTTTTTTATCTGTTTTAATGACACCCCTTAAGTCTAATAGAGTTCTGGCAGGTTTTATAACCACCTCGTTTCCTTTCCTGACAAACAAAACAAAATCACCCGGCTGTATATTCAATTTTTCCCTGATCTTTTTTGGTATGGTGACCTGCCCCTTTGTTGTAACCTTTGCCTTTGCTTGCATTACATACCTCCAATATTAAACAAAAGTAATACCTGACTGATGATGTAATACATTATTTTCTGTATGTCAAGGTTGATACAATTTCATTTCATTGAAATGCTCCATGAGACCTTTGATCCTGCAGTCTGTGTTGCGGTAGTTTCATAAAATCGCAACACGATTTTATTTGACGACCGCCGCTATGTAGAACCTTTTCTATTTTCAGCAATTGAGGCAAAGAAGGTATTGGCTTTCCCGGATTGTATCAATCAATTAAGATTTCAGTAAAATCCTGTATATTTAGATAGATAAAAATTTATTGATTTTTTTTCTTAAGTTTGGAGGGCAAAAGTCCGATATGACAACTGAAGGGTAATTTGTAGAGGCCAAGTATGATTATATCTGCTTATCAAGTTAATAATGTCTTGCGGGTTTATGGAGATCAACTGAGGCAAACCAGAATCTCCAATCGCCCCAAGAATACCGATAGTCCCACACCGGATAAAATAAGTATATCCGAAGGGGCCCGGAGGAAGTCCATCATCGATATGGTAGCCTCCGATATTGTAGATAAAATTACTAAGAACGGCCCTAATGGTAATGTTGAGGAAGAGGTGCTTAAAAAACTTGAAAATGAATTTGGAGGGAATCTGACCGTAAGCAGAAAAGGCCCTTCCGAACTCATATTTAAGGAAATTGACGAAAACGGTGAAACAATCAATTCACTTTCTATTGCAGATTCTGAATTTTTAAGTTATAAGTTAAATGAAATCACCATGGACGCCATTGATAAAAATATGGTAAAAAAATCGGAGAGCTAACCCATGAATATCAACGATAAGATTATAAGTTATGACATTAGCAAGCAGCTTCCTCAATCCACCCAAAAGGCCACGGAACAGATTGAGGCAAAGCAGCCTGCTGACTTAAAAAAAGTCGAAGGTGCAGAGCGAGCAGAGCAGGATACTATTGTTAACCTTTCCCCGGCCTTAAAAGAGGTCCAAACCATAAAGGAAATCATCGCATCTGAACCGGACGTAAGGGAAGATAAGGTTGCCGAACTAAAAGAAAGGATTGAGTCTGGAAAATATGAAATCGACCATCAGGCGGTTGCGGATAAGATGGTTGATTCCTTTATAGACGAACTCTCCTAGCTTTATCTTCATATTTCATGTAATTTAATAAATTTAACTTTTTAAAGGCCGTTTTTTACAAAACGGCCTTTTTATTTTGTCGTAATAGTTCGGCCACTAAGGCACTAAGACACTAAGATTATTACATGCAAAAGTCATTTGTCACTTGTCATTGGAGCGCTACGCTTTAGGATCGCTTCGCTTTAGGGAAAAAAGTCTTTTTAACAATACCCCTCAAGGCCGCCAGGCCGCTCCTCAAACGAAGTGCTCCTCAAGCGTAGCGCTCTTTTTTATATGACAAATGAATTTTGCATGTAATAATCTTAGTGTCTTAGTGCCTTGGTGGCAAAATACTTGAATCCCTGAACGGTTACCGTGATTTTATCAATAAAAACAAAAAAATGATAGCAGCAATTCCAGGGTCAGAAAGATTTTGTATTTGACACCTATTTTTCAATTTGATAAAAATATTAACAGGTTGTCATTCTCTTTCCCAATTGTGACAATGGTCGGTAAAATATCAAAGGCTTTAATAGTAGCTAAGCGGCGCAGCCGCGTTATATAGAATCGCGTAACGATTGTATAGGAGTATTGCGTTTTGGCCATAGTAATCAAACAAAAAGGCTCTGAGCCGGGAGCAAGGCTTGTGCCTGATGCCGAGAAGCATGGTCATGTCATTCGCCGCTTCGGGAAAAGGATCACGCCCGGGGAGGTAACTTTTTTTATATCCCAGCTTGCACTGATGCTTGAGGTCGGTACATCCTTGACCAATGCGCTGAAAGCTGCGGCGGATCAAACCAAAAACCCGGGTTTTGAGACGGTGATCCGCTCCATGCAGCTTGATCTTGAGGAAGGCCGCCAGTTTTCCGATGCCATGAGCAGGCATCCTCAAATATTCAAAAGTCTTTTTGTCAGCATGGTAAAAGCCGGAGAAACCGGCGGTTATTTAAAAGAAATCCTGGATCGCACGGTGGAGATGCAGGAAAAGCGCCAGGCGCTTATCACCCAGGTCCGGACTACCCTGACGTACCCTGTGGTCTTGTGTGTTTTGTCAACTGCAGTAATCATTTTTGTCCTGGCCGGCATCCTTCCCAAATTTGCCGTCCTCTTTGAAGGCAAGGAGAGTGTTTTGCCTGTCAGTACCCGTTTCCTGATGGCTATGAGCGCTTCGATTCAGCAATACTGGTGGGTGTATATCGTTTTTAGCGTTGGGCTGATAGTGGTTTTAAAATTATGGAAAGATAGTAATTACGGCCAGGCCCTGATTGACCGCTTTATTGTGAGCGCACCGCTGCTTTCCAGGATATCCAACAAAATATATACCGCTCAACTTCTGAGAACATTAGGCCATTTGATGGAAAGTCGGGTCCCTCTCATCGAAGCGCTGCAAGTGACCCGAGACACTTTCAGTAACCGGCATTTCAGGCTTTTTATTGCCAATATTATGTCCCATGTGAAGCAGGGCGGCAGGTTCTCGCAGCCGTTTTCCGACTATCCTTATGTCATGGAATCGGTCAAACAGATGGTAGCCACCGGAGAAGAAGTCGGCAACCTGCACAAGGTCATGTTGCGTCTGGCTACCTTTTATGATACTGAAATAGAACAGGAGTTAAAAAAGATCGCTTCCATGATTGAGCCTGTGGCGCTGATAATCATGGGAGTAGTAGTGGGACTGATCGTTGCGTCCGTGATTCTTCCCATTTTTAAGTTATCACATACGATACGCTAAGGTTTTGATAACCGTTCAGAGGTTTCCGCCTTCGCAATGCTATGGCGCGGGAACACGGCGGGACAGGCATGGTTCAGGAAATAATGGTTGATAAACAACGGTTAATAGTTAATAATTAACAATTAATTATTAACTATTGATTATTTGATTCGGGTTGCGAGGATCAACCTGTGAACGCCCACAGGTTTTAATAATCGGGAGAGAAAACTACTCATGTTTTACGTTTTCTGGCCGATAAGAATTTCGTATGATTTGAAAGCTAAGGAGGAGACAAAGTTATGAATACCGAGTTTAAGAATCAGTTGGGATTTACCTTGATTGAAATGCTGATAGTCATTATTATACTGGGGATCCTGGCCATGATCATTGTCCCTCAGATTACGGTTTCCACCGAAGACGCCAAGGTAAGTACGCTCCAGACCAACCTGAGCGGCATTCGCAGCGCCGTCGAAACCTACTATGCCCAGCATAATAGCGTATATCCCGGCAAGAAAAAAAATACGGACGGCTCTGATGCCCTCGTTGGCGATGTACCCGCTGCCTTTAAAGCCCAGCTTACATTGTATTCAGCCGTCACCGGAATTACTGCCGAGGTCAAGGATACAACAACGTACAAATACGGTCCCTATGTCAAGGGGGGGGAATTGCCTCAAAATCCTTTTACCTCTAGTAGAAACGTGGCCGCTGATATGTCATTCAATATTACGGATCGGGATGCGGACGTCGGAACCACCTTAGGCTGGAAATTCTACCCTAATACCGGTGTTTTTATCGCCAATGATACTGATGCGCATGCTACTCACTAAACACCGTTTTTCACAGGCACTTTAACCGGCAAAATTATACCCTAATCACGTGTTCCGGACAATTTCTACAGGCTTTTCTTCATTGAATTTGCTGTTGAATCATCAATAATTTGTTAAGGTTGTTTTTTGCGTGAACATAGCCGGGCTTTATTCGTAAGGCTTCTCGAAAATGAACACCGGCGTCTTCAAACCGCCCTCGACGGGCCAGCACAACTCCTAAATTATTATGCGCCTCTGCATATTCCGGATTGAGCTGCAATGCCTCGGAAAAATGGTTGATGGCCTTATCAAGCTTACCCTGCTTTAACATGGCACGTCCCAGGCTGTAATGTGCCTCCGTATATCCCGGGTTAATTCGCAGCACTTCGGAAAAATGACCGGCCGCATCATTAAACCTGCCCTTCTTTGCCAGGACAACACCCAGGTTGTAATGTGCTTCCAGGTGCTCGGCGTTTATCTGCAGTGCCTTGGAAAAATGGTTGATCGCATCATCAAGGCGACCTTGCTCTGCCCTGGCAAGTCCCAGGTTGTAATGTGCTTTGATATGGTCCGGATTTATCCGCAAATCCTCTAAAAAATGGTTGATCGCTTCATCCAGCCTACCCTTTTTGGCCAGAGCAATGCCCATGTCGTTATGCGCTTTGGTATGCTCATGGTCCAGCCTCAACACCATGGAGTAGTGCTCGATCGCTTCATCAAGCCTGCCCTGCTTGGCCAGTGTAAGTCCTAATTCGTAATGTGCATTCAGATGCTCCGGGTTTATCTGAAGTGCTGTTAAAAAATGGTCGATCGCTTCATTAAATTTGCCTTGCTTTGTCAGAGTGACACCCAGATTATAATGCGTCTTCCCGTATTCGGGGTTTATTTGCAATGCTTTGGAAAAATGGTTGATCGCTTCATCAAGCCGGCCCTGCCTTGTCAGGGCAACACCCAGATTGTTTTGTGTCCTTATGGAATAAGGATCCTTGCGCAGCACCTCTTGATAATAACGGATGGCTTCAGGTGCGTTTCCGCTCAGACTGTAAAGGTTGCCAAGATAAGAGTTGGCAATTAGCTTGTCAGGTAAAAGATCAATTTTGTTTCGAAGAACATCGATTTGAGTTGAAAGGCATCTTTTAAATAATTCTTCCTCGGCATCATTGAAAAGAGATAAATCTATCTCGTTATCAATACAATATGTCTGTACAAGTTTAAAGAAGCGTTCTTTTTGCCCAGACGTTGCTTTCGACAGGTCAACCATGTTGCCAAAAGGCGCATATACAGAAAGTGCATAAGCTGCAAAGTCTATCTGATCATCAACATTTGCTGTCATTTTTTCAGTAATATTTCTTATCTCGCTGCTAAGGCTTATCCGTTCCTTTGATTGCATATTCCTGGATATTATTACATCATCACCGTACATCAGTTTAGGTGCGACAAATTCAAGCCGGGGATGATTGTCCGTATTAATATCGCCATGGCCGAAGAATCTTGGCAGATCTTCAGACACAACCAGCCTGAACAGCAATCCGGATTTTAAGAGGGACACATTTTTTGATTTCCTGACAAAGGTCAATTTTTGTTTTGCATATTCCGGCTTCAACCTGTCTTTATCTTTAAATCCGATCAACAGGGAATCAGTCCCGTTTCCGGACGGGTTGGTAACGACCAAGAGGCTGTTTGGAAAGACCTTGGCAAATGTACGGCCGACAAGGTCAAAAGTTTGCCGGTCCATCTGATACGAATGCATCCATTGAACAAATATGCCGCCGTTGTTAAGCCTCTCTTTAGCCAAATCAAAAAAATTGACGGTAAAAAGCGCAGCAAGCCCGGCCATCCAGGGATTGGACGGCTCTGAGATAATGACATCGTATTTTTGCCCGGTGAGCTGCAGATGCGCCCGCGCGTCCTGAATGATAAGGTTTGTTTTTGGGTCTGAAAGCACATTGTTGTTCCATGGAATAAAAAAATCACTGGCCGCAATAACTTGATCGTTGATCTCAAGGATATCGAGTTGGTCAACAGGATAGCATAACACCTCTCCGGCCGTGATGCCGCTTGCCAGTCCAATGACCATAACCGTTTTGGGGTTCTTGTGAAAAAGCATAGGAAAATGTGCTAAAAGTGTTTGAGTATCCATGTCACCGCGTGATGAGGCATCTGCTTTTCCGCTGTTCGACATTATATATTTAATGTTGCCCAAAGCATCATAGTCTTTCATTACTGTAGTAAACCCGCCAATTCCATCACCGTAATATACTAACTCACCACTTTCTGATCTGGAAAGGATCTTGGACCCATGCAAAAGAGATTCCAGCCAGCCTGTGTGTAAAATGGATGAATTGCTTTCATTTAAACGATGATATTTGCCGGAGGAAAGCTGGCGATGGTTCCATGCCGGATAAGAAAAGCATAAAATAATTCCTGCCAGAGCAGGGAGTGCAAGGACGCTGAACTTTAAAAAACTTCCCTGCCTGTTTTTAAGCATTAGGCCTGCAATGACCAGTGCAAAGACAAGCTGCAAACTGACAATCGCCCCTATGCCGGCTTCCTTTCCGACAAGCGGTATGAGCAAAAACCCGGCACAGAATGCACCTGCCAGTGAACCGACGGTGTTGAGCATGTATGCAAAGCCAATGGATTTCCCGACTTTTGAAACGGACCTGGTGTATATTTTCCCGACCAGAGGAAAGGCGGCCCCAAAGCAAAGGGTCGGCAAAATCATAAATAGAAAAAGTATGCTTACTTTCAACAGACTTAATAGACCGAATCGGCCTTTAAAGGTAAAAATCAACTTGGCAAAAAATAATTGGCTGCCGCCTAAAAGCTGACTGACGGCCAGAACAAGTAAAGCTGCTGCGATCTGCGTAAAAAGCAAGAGCCACATGCAGTTTTTTACTTTATCTGCAAAATAACCGAAAATCATACTGCCGAGTGCCAACCCTGTAATGAACGTCACCAGCACAATTGTAAATGAATATGTGGTAGGGCCTACAACCAGGCCGAGCAGCCGGGTCCAAATTACTTCCGCCGCCATAGCACAAAAGCCTGATACTAAAAAAATTGCCAGCGCGCTCTTTGTTTCCCATGGATGTATTGGTTGATCGCCTGTGGTTTCATCTATCAGCTTTCTTTTTTTAGAACCTGAAGCTTTCCGGGCCGCGTTTTTGTGCGGCAGCTTGAATTTATAACTGACCATCAAACATGCTATGCCGATTATAAAATTAACAAGCACGGCAAAAAACAACGTGCCGTAAACACCCCAAAGGTTTATCAGCCAAAAACCGCACAAGAGGGAACCAAAAGCCGCACCAATAGTATTCAATCCATACAGCCTGCCTGCATGTGTGCCGACGTGCGACAGGCTGGTAACATAAAACCGGCATAAGATCGGCAGCGTGGCACCCATGCAGGTTATGGGGATAGACAGTATGATCGCGCAAATAATGAATGTGAAAAGGTTATAGATGATAAAGTGGTTGTAAAGCCCGTTATAAAGAATAGTTTGAAGCGGTCTGACAAAAATGAGAAGCAGCGGAATAACAAGGGCGAAAATTCCGATGGCAAGTTCCAGCATCCCGTATATCTTAACTAAAGCCAACGGCTCCTTGATACGATCTACTGTCCGGCCGGCAAGATAACTCCCCAGGCCCAGGCCGCCCATGAAAATAGTTAGAATGATGGAGACGGCAAACGGCGCACTGCCGATAATCTCCACCGTCATCCTCATCCACAGGATTTCATATACCAGGCCGGAAAGACCGGAGAGAAAAAAACAGAATAGAATAAAAGGAAATATTTTGTCGGCTTTATTATGCGGTATTTTCTTTTCAGATATCATAAAAATAATACTTGGGAGCTTTAAGCATGGAGCGGGCAATGTTGCGGTGAAATGGTGCGACTTTTTAAGCCCTTATTCCGAATTAGTCAAGACTTTTTCGGATTTTATAACGAAAAAGGTTGTACCCGTTGGCCCGTTATGCCGGTTAGCCCGTAATGGTATTCGTTGTAACGGCCTAGCTCGAACACATAATTTTACGCAACTATAAGGTTAACTGCTCGATGTGACCTTCCCGAGAGCATCAACCGTCACAATGACCTGATTACCGCCGAGCGTCAGCGTTACCGTACCTTCGCGGACGGAACCCCCATGGCATCGAACGTTACGGTTTCGGTTGGGATTACCCCGAAGTTCGCCGAAGTAATGTCAACGCCGTCGAAACGATCCTCATTGGCAAAGATGATTTTGTACTCTTTCCCGCGGCTGGCCGGGTGGGCCACGATGACAAAGGCTCCGCCGTCAATTTGGCCTTCAAGAATTTCAGTCTCTGTGCCCATAATGTCGCCGGTGATCTCGTAGCGCTCCACAAGAATCGTATCATTGGCAGCATCGATGGTCACACTCGTCTCACTGCCGGATGTCATGGCGACCAACTGGGCGTATTCCAGGGCCACGATAATCTCGCC
This sequence comes from Desulfobacterales bacterium, assembly GCA_030145595.1. Taxonomy (GTDB): domain Bacteria; phylum Desulfobacterota; class Desulfobacteria; order Desulfobacterales; family UBA11574; genus Desulfatibia_A. The sequence goes on from JAQYVG010000135.1 coordinate 8,877, forward strand.
CGAGGCCCCCGCAAGTCTGGATTCCGCTAACCCCGATTGGAGTGTCGGGACAGCCAGGGTGGCAACAATGCCCAGAATAAAAATAATAATAAGGGCTTCAACCAGCGTGAAACCGCCATGCAATCCCCGCCTGGGCTTGGTGAATAAATCGATCAGACAGCGCATCGTTTCTCGTTTTGACAGTAAAAGTGAAAAGTGAAAAGTAAAGAGTAAAGAGTAAAGAGTAAAAACTTTGTAAGTGTTCAAAGGTTCAGCGTTCAAAGGTTCAGGGGTTTAAGCTCTGAACCCAGAACCAATCAGTTTAAGTAGAACACAGATGACACGGATTTGGCGGATTTTCACGGATTTTATATTATTTTATCTGTATCTGTGTAGATCCGTTTTAATCTGTGTTATCCGCGTTCCAT
>JAQYVG010000136.1 GCA_030145595.1 Desulfobacterales bacterium
ATGCTGAAAGCAATGAAATAACAAAGGTTGAATATCAAAAAACAATAAAAAAACGAGATAAAATAATAAGAAAAATATTGAAAAAAGGCTATGGCTATAAAAAAAAATCAACCAAAATAGAAGACCCCATTAAGTTAAGAAAAAGAAGAGGGAAGCAGTGGAAAAAATATCGCGAAACTCATTCTTTGATCTTGATGCGATAAAAAATAGAAAAATTTATGTGAATCATTACAAGAAAGCTCAATTTGGCCTGAATAATGAATAATAGTAGCCTGGTATGCGGAGACATTGATTATGGGATTATGGGGTCACATTTCTTATCAGTTTCGATTTAGGACTGATTATTTGTACGGGAGGAAAATTCTATGTTCGGCAGGCAGGATCGAAAAAATGATTTTGGCCCGTTAATCATGCGCCTGGGACTGGCGACGGTTCTTTTGATACATTCTTTGCCGAAACTAATCAGAGGTCCCCAGGCCTGGGAAGGCGTCGGGAAGACCATAAATTTTATCAGCCTCGGCGCACCGGCGTCATTTATAGGATTGACCTTTTTGTTTCTGGTAACGCTGGGAGCGATCAGTTTGCTGGTCGGCTATTTTTTTCGAATCGCCTGTCTGGTTTTGTTCATTATTTTTGGCCTTTATTTTATTAACTATCATAGTATCGGTTATCAGACCTTGACGCTGTGGTCGGCCGGTCTGGCGGCCGTGTTTTTGGGCCTCATTTTTGTGGGTCCCGGACGCTATGCGATTGCCGTTAAGCTTGAAAAAAAGTAAACCCCACCTCAAAATGCAAGCAACCCGTCTGAAAAATGTTTCGCTGAGCCGCACCGGCAACGATTCAATTGAAATATCATGGGCTTTCAGTAAAAGCATGGCCCAAAAACCTTTTTCTGTTACAATATCATTCTAAAAATCCATTTATTTTCTCCTCCATTGTAATTAAAAAAAAGCGTTTGCATCTTTTAAAAAAGAAATTACTTTATAACATAATTGATCCACTACGTACTGTTCAGAACATTTTCAAAAAAATACTATTTAAGGAGTACGACATGCCTGAAAAAGTTATCGCCATCGAAAAACTTGACGGCCCTTATCAAAATATTTTTTTAAAAACAATGCGGATGGTCCCGGATCGGGATAAAAATGATAAAAAACTGCAGCGGCTGATTGCGTTTCGTTTAAGAACTGACGGGGAAGCCGCCACCAGAGAGTATCTGATAAATAAAATCAGGGATGCTATCCAGTGCGGTTATACGGGCAGTTTCTATAATTTTCTCAAAGATGATTTAAAATTAAAAGAATGTGATCTTGAAGACGAAACACCGGATCCATTGAAAGCTTGAGCAAAACAAACCTAACCCGAATTTCTCATACGAATTAATCCAGTTATTTCATGAAAGGACTCAAAGATGAAATTTTTTATCGCCGAACAAAATTTAGGCAGCGGAGCAACCAAAGAACAAGCTGAAAAAGTAATCGAACTTTTGAAAAAAAAGGGATGGGACGTTGCATATGGAATCGGTAAAAACGTGGCCACCGAAGTTTCAGAGTTCGGCCAGGAAGAAAAAATTCAGGACCGATTTGCCGATGATTTTATGGCCATCGCCACTCTAGTTGAGGAACAGACAGGATAATGATAATATTACACATTTTTGAATAAGTTTAAAAATGTGTGAAGTTTTTAGTTATTAATGCCGATATATTAAACTTGAGTTAAGCAGAAAATGTATTTCTTTTCTGCTTTTACTCATTGTTATCCTCCACTGAGGATAATAATTGGATCGATTTGCTAAAGGGCAAACCTTCCGAAAGGTCGGGACGCAAAGCTTCCAGTCTAAACCCCGCAGAGCAGGGTAAGATAGTGGAGCTGCTAAGCTAAAAAATATGCGTGCCCGCTTCTTTTCGGAAGCGGGTTTTTTTATTGCTTGCCTAAAGCCAGGTGCGTCTGTCCATAAGGGGGAGATATGTTAAACGGTATTTCTGCTGCAATATCAGCGATTAAGACCTTAGAAAAAAAACTGAACGTCACGGCCAATAATACGGCCAATGTAAATACTCAAGGATTCAAAGCAAGTAACGCAAGCTCCGCAGAGGTGTCTCCTCAAAACCTGCCTGCGACTGCCGGGGCGGCACAAATAGGAAGAGGTACAACCTTGGGGCAAATCTCGCAGAATTATTCCAGCGGATCGTACGAACCGACTTCCTCTGCTACCGATATGGCCGTGGGAGGCACCGGCTATTTCATAGTTAAAGATTTTCAAGGCGCAGAATATTACACCAGGGACGGACAGTTCAGTTTTGATAAAGATGGTCGATTTGTGAATACCGCGGGGCAAGTGGTGCAGGGCTGGGAACTTGATCCCAATACCGGTGAAACACAAGGATCTATTAAGGATGCGACTCTGACTTCATTTTATTCATCAACCAACGGGGCGGGGGCCGGCAACCTCCAAGCGGTCGGCACAAATAGAGATGGAGTGATTACAGGTAGTTATTCCAACGGTGACGTTTTGGATCTATTTCAGGTAGCTATTGCCAAATTCAACAACCCGCAAGCTCTTAACAAGATCGGAAACAACCTGTACTCAAGAACGACCGCATCAGGCGATGCCATTACCGGTATGCCGGGGACAAACGGATTAGGCTCCATTATACCCGGTGCTTTGGAACAATCCAACGTTGATTTAGGGACAGAGGCCGTGAAGTTAATTATGATACAAAGAAGTTTTCAGGCAAATCTCAGTGTGATTCGCACTGAAGATGAAATCAAAGGAGATCTTATCGATATTATTTCATGAAATCTTACATGCTCCTCTCCTTCTTCTCTGTAGCAGTTTCCATTAATATATTCCGATTTATTCACTTGGGTGCAGTTACTCTCATCTCCCGGGAAATGAAAAATATTTTGGACAGGATTACAGGATTGACTTGATATTATAAAAAACAAGAAAGTACAGTTCCTGTATATCATAAATCAGTATCCTGTAACTACCCTTTCATTTCAAAGCCACAGAAAAAAATAATCTTGTTTATCCTGTAATCCTGTCTAATAAATTCAATTTTAAAGGCTTTGACTCTTGCAGGATGCCCGGATTTCAGCTATTGATATTCAATGGAAAATTCCTTCGACCGGTCCAGGTGTATCAAATAACAATCCACTCAGGAGAAATAGTATGCGCATAGTTGACCTTCGATCCGACACTGTCACAAAACCGACTGCGGCCATGCGGCAGGCCATTTCCGCAGCCCAGGTCGGCGATGATGTATTTGGTGAAGACCCCACCGTAAACCACTTGGAAGAGATGGCTGCTGAGCGTTTAGGAAAACCGGCGGCATTATTCGTGGCAAGCGGCACCATGGCAAACATCGTCAGCCAGCTGACGCACTGTAATCGGGGTGACGAAGCTATCCTGGGGGATCAGTCCCACATTTTTTTTTACGAGCAGGGTGGGTCCGCCGCTCTGGGCGGCATTCACCCCCGGACCGTGCCCAATCAGATCGACGGCAAACTGTCCCTTGATGACATTGAAGCCGCTGTGCGGCCGGATAATATTCATTTCCCCAGAACACGCCTGATCATCCTGGAAAACACCCATAATCGATGCCACGGCAGCCCCCTTGACCCGGATTATATGCATGCCGTAGGCGAAATTGCCCGCCGTTACGACTTGAAACTGCACGTGGACGGTGCCAGGCTTTTCAATGCCGCTGTTGCCCTGGGAGTCGAGCCACAGCGGCTGGCTGCTGATGCTGATTCCGTCAGTATTTGCCTCAGCAAAGGTTTGGGGGCCCCGGCCGGATCGATAGTGTGCGGCACGCGCGAATTCATCGCCCAAGCACGGCGGGCCCGCAAGGTGCTTGGCGGCGGTATGCGGCAAGCCGGTATCCTGGCCGCGGCAGGCGTCGTGGCACTCACCGAGATGACGGAACGCCTTGCAGATGACCATGTCAACGCCGCAAAGCTGGCAGAAGGACTGGCCCATATCCAGGGGGTATCCGTCAATACGGAGCTTGTTCGCACCAACATTGTATATTTTGAAATTGCACGCGGCGATATGACACCCCAACTCCTGGAACAGCGTCTCAAAACCGATGGGGTACTATTATCACCCACCGGCGCGAACCAGATGAGAGCCGTTACCAATTATCACGTAACATCAGACGATATCGAATACGTCTTGAACTCATTTTCCAGGGTTTTGAAATCGTAAAACGATTTTAATCACGAAAGCACGAAAGTACGAAGACACGAAAAAATAATTTCGTGCTTTCAATATTTCGTGTTTTCGTGATTGTTTATAATTTTACCCCAAAAAGCATAAAAATCACAATTAAGAGACTAAATTGCAGGAGATCTCTTATGGAAACAAAAACCGTGCAAGATTTAATGCGGCCTCTTTCTGAATACAGGACAATTGCGATTGAAGCCAACCTGTATCAGGCTGCCCAGGCCCTTGACCAAGCTCAAAAGGAGTTCGAACAGAATCCCAAACTGCATAAAATCCTGCTTATATCCGATGAGCAGGGAGAGATTGTAGGCAAGATAAGCCAGCTTGATGTGATTAGAGTTTTGGAGCCAAAAGGTAAGCCTGTTGAAGAGTCAGGTTCGTTATCCCGTTTCGGCATCAGCCCCCAGTATTTAAAGCCCATGCTTAAACAATGCAAATTCTGGAACAAACCATTAACCGAACTTTGCCAAGATGCCGCCCGAGTGCAAGTAAAAAAGTTGATCCATGCACCCGCAGAAGGAGAATTTGTTGAAGAAAATGCTTCCCTGACTGAAGCCATACACCAACTGGCCCTGGAGCATCACCAGTCCTTGTTGGTGACCAGGGGCAACAAGATCGTGGGGGTTTTGAGACAAATAGATATTTTTAAGGAAGTTTTCCAGACCCTCGCTGAATGCAAACTTTAAATTTGAATTCCATGCGGCTTGTTGGAGCGAAGCGGAAATCCCGTCTCTCGGGGCAGCATGGAATTCAAATAAAAAATAAAATCGTAACACGATTTCATTGAGCGGTAGTGCCTTTATGACAAGCCATTTAAACGTCACCAACGGCGGTAGCCGTTACAAAAACAAACGTTTCATTTTTCTGATTGCCGGGATGCTGCTTTTCGCGGTGATTTACTTTTCCCCGCCATGGCCTGATGCCGTTGATCCTGTGGGAAAAACCTTTACTTTGAGCCGTGAGGGTAAAGGTGCTTTAGCGATAGCCCTGCTGGCGGCAACATGGTGGGTTTTTGAAGTCGTACCCATCGGAATAACCAGTCTTGCCATAGGCGTCCTCCAGGTCCATTTCCTTATTCGACCTGCCAAAAAAGCTTTCACCGACTTTATGGATCCTTCGGTCATGTTTATCTTTGCATCCATCGTCATTGGCATGGTTTTTACCAAGACCGGCCTTACCCGGCGTATGGCCTACAAAATGCTGGCAATCGTAGGGGAAAAAACCAGCATGATTTATCTGGGCTGCTTTATCGTCACGGCGGCTTTGACGCATATTATGGCCCATACGGCGGTGGCGGCAACTATTTACCCGCTCCTTGTTTCAATCTACGGCCTTTATGACGATGGCGACGAACCGACCCGTTTCGGCAAGGGTCTCTTCATGGGCATGGCCTATGTTGCCGGAGCCGGCAGTATTGTAACTCTTTTAGGGGCTGCGCGCGGTGCCGTCGCCATCGGAATCTTTAATGATGCCGTGGGTCAAGAAATCAGCTTTTTTCAACTGAGTTATTATATGTTTCCGGTAGGGTGGATGATGGTATTGCTGCTATGGGGCTTTTTCGTGATATTATTTAAACCCGAAAAGAAAGTCATTCCGGGTTTAAAAGAAAGAGCCGTAAAGCTGTACATGAAACTGGGCCCTGTCAGCAAAGAGGAAATTATTGCCGCTGTGATTGTTTTGGGCTGTATTCTTACCATGTCGTTGCGCTCCTTGATCCCTGCGCTTTATTTTCTGAACAAAACGGCCATTATTCTGACATCAACTATTCTCTTTTTTATTACGGGCATCCTGGACATAAATGATTTAGAAGAAATTCCCTGGAACATCATCCTGCTCTTTGCCGGAGCCATGAGTATCGGCTTCTGTCTATGGGAAACAGGCGCAGCCCAATGGCTCGCGATCAAGTGGCTTGTTCTGTTCCATGCATCTAACTGGTTCGTTTTTGTAATGAGCATTGCATTTTTTGTCATGATCATGACCAACGTTATCATGAACGTGGCGGCCATAGCCATCTCACTTCCGGTGGCCCTTATTATTGCTCCTTATCTGGGAGTAGCTCCTGAAATCATCCTCTTTGCATCGCTGGCAACAGCCGGCATGCCGTTCTTGTTTTTAGTGGGCGCTGCTCCCAATGCCATCGCTTATGAGTCAAAACAGTTTACAGCCGGAGAATTTTTTCTTTATGGAATACCGGCCAGCATGATACTTATGGCCGTATTAGGTTTTGCGGTTTATTTTCTCTGGCCTCTGATGGGAATGCCCATGGGAACGCCATAGGCAATCGCGCCTTAAAAAAATAACTCCCTGGTCTTTGAACTGCAACAGGTTGTCTGGTTGAAGCCTGCCCTTACTAATATGCCTGTCGGCAGACATTCAGCAAAATATATAATAAGATTTGTTAACAATAGGTTGCAATGGGTTGTAATATCCAGATGTTTGACAGCCTGATGCATCTCTGGTATTTAGATAGCGGCTCGCATCAAAATTATTTAAAAAACTGGAAATGACATGAAAAAGATATCTCTTTGTTTTGTTTGCACCCGATTCACCTTAATCACAGCCCTCCTGGCCGCCATTTTTTGGACCTGCGTCCCCGTTGAGGCGGAGGAGAAACTGGAGCTGTACACCCTCGGTAACCCGGCTCTACTTGAAAAGGCGGCAACCCTGTTCAATGCCATTGAACCGGTTTTGAAGGCTCAGGAGCGCGCCCTGCTGCACGATGTCCAACGTATCGAACAGCTACAAAAGAGGCGTGCACGCGCCACACCCCTCGAGGCGCTGCCGGAACTACCCGACGCCCCGACCCCGGAGGAACTCGAAAAACGCAAAGGGGAGGTAGAGAATCGGCTTCAAACGCTGAAGCGCAACATTCCGATCCTGGAAAAAAAGAAGGACCTTCTTAATCAACCGCTCGAAAGGATGGACCAGACGCGATTGGCGCTTCGAGGTTGGCTTAACGGTATTGAGGCGCTTAAAAGTACCGTGTTGGAAATTCAGTGGCGTCTCAAGGACGGCACCCTCACTTTGGACCAGGTTCCCAAAAATTTTACTAACCTCGATGCAACAAAAAATCGACAAAACCGCTATGTGCGGGGACTTGAAAGCTGGCGCGGGAGAAGTGATGCCATCCGAAAAAACCTGGAGAGTCTGAAAGCGGAACAGGAGAAACTCGAGCGGACGATAAATGCCACGGAAGTGATGGCAAAGGAGTTGACAGCACGCCTCCAGCAGACCCAAAAGGCGATGGGTTTTGAGAAGCAACTCGGCCGGCAGCCGGTATGGCGGATGGCATCCCAATACCGCACCCTCATGGAGGAACACGAGGGAGAGATCGGTACCTACTATTTGATAATCAATCGCTTCAACCAACTCCGGAAGCGGGCGCAACAGCTGGCCGCGGAACTTGAAAAACAGAAGCCCCCCCCGGTGGAAGAGGTGAGCCTGGAAGCGATCATTTATGATCCGGTCAAGATGCAAACCTATGCCAAAGCGCTTGAGGCTCGGGTCGCATTCCACGCTCAGGAGATCGAGAAACTCGACGAAGTCAAGGCACTCATTGAAAAAGCGCCTGAGCAACGTACCGACATTGAAGTCAAAAACGCCATGTTGGGTGATCAGTTCACCCGGCTCCGGGCGCTCGGTACCCTCCTTGGCGAGCGCCAGGCGGAAGAAGAGATCCCCTCCGGACTGCTTCCGTCGGATTTTGCGCCTGAAGTGCTCGAACAAAGCGCCCTAGATGTGGTCTCTTTGACCTCGGAAGCCCTGGCGGCGACGGAGAAAGTCAAGGTCTTCCTACCCGCCATGGACGAGCGCATCCAAAAGGCCCGTACCGCCCATAAGGGGTTTCTGGCCAAACAGGAGACTGTCATGACCGCTTTGGCTTATGCTGAAGAACGAGAAAAGCAGAAGGATCTATTCCAGGATTTGAAGGCAGAGGAACTGATCGAGACGCTTAATTCGGCCAGTCAATCCTTGGCGGAAGCCCAAAAGAACCTTTCGGAGATGCGCAAACAGGTCGAGGAAACCGTCGCCTTGGTTGCGAGCACCGAGTTTAAGCTGCTCTCGATCAAAGGACCGCTGTTTGCGACTACGCAACAGGAAATTATACCACTTTTGGGAGAGATCCGCGCGCGGAATTATGGCCTGGCGGGAATCAAGTTGCCGGAAGGTCAACAGGAGCCCGTGTCCGGGAGCGCGACGGCCGCTCCCCTTCGAATTTTGCAAAAATGGGGGGATGAACCGGACCAACCGCTGGGGGGGCTCGCCGCAGAAATGCAAATTTACCAGGAACTGCTCTCCAGTCGTATTCAGTTCATCGAGGAAAATCGGCAACAGGAGCAAGCCCTTTTGAACGTGTTGCAGGAGGAAAAAGGGGGCATGGAGGGGATGATCGAAACTCTGAACAAGGCCCTGCTTTTGGCTCGGCAAACCCGGGAGGGGGCCATCGAAGTCCAGAAACGTGTGGGCCGGCGCCAGATCCAACCCGACCAGGTTCCACCCAATCTGGATCAGCTGATGGACCGGACGATCCTGGAACAGCTGCAAGGGGAACTCGCATTGCGCCTGCAACGCAAGGGCCGGGTCGAGGAGCGTTTGGCTCAATTGGCGAAGCGGAAACAAACGCAGGATAAGCGCCCCCAGCAACTCAAGGACCTGCTCGCGGTTGTCGGTTCCAAGATCCGCATTCTTCAGGAGCGGGATAAACATCTCGAAAGTTTTACCGTGGCGTACGCGGATTGGTCGGAAACCGAGAGAAAGAATCTTACCCAAGAGGCCATTCGGCGACTGGCCACCAACTCAATATCTTGGAAACAAGGTTTCTCAAGTTACCATGGAGAATGGTGTCAAATGTTGGAGCTTTAGTTCTTCCCAGTACGTCCAGAATGCCATTAAGAATGTTGAAGATTATCTTGCTAAGTCTGATCCCTTGAGGCGGTGCTGGCCAAGCTCGACGCCATCGAGCATGAGCTTGCAGCCGCAGAAAATATCTCTTTTAAAATT
>JAQYVG010000137.1 GCA_030145595.1 Desulfobacterales bacterium
GATAAACCGGAAAGAATAGCCACAAAGGCACCAAGACACAAAGAATAACTGTTTATTATAATTTAACTTCGTGTCTTTGTGTCTTGGTGGCGAAAATATTTTGTTAGATAGGTACTAATAGAGTAAAAACAATCGGATCGAGTGATAGCTGTTATAGTTCCGTCTGCGGATAGGTGATGAAAAAATATCGTGTGAATTGAGGAGAGTAATATATGCTCAGGTTAATGCGGGAACAGGCCACGAGTTGGTTAATCAAGGTGCTTTTAGGCGCGATAGTGGTTGTGTTTGTATTCTGGGGTGTCGGATCGTTTCGGTCCGAGAGAGGCGGCAGTGTTGCGGTGGTCAACGGGGATGTCATCACCTTGGATGAATATAGAAATGCTTATAACAACCTTGTCGAACGATTACGTCAGAGCTTTGGCAACCAATTTAATGAAGATATATTAGAGACACTGCGGGTCAAGGAACAGGCCTTAAACCAGCTTATCGACAACCGGCTTCTGGTGCAGGAGGCGCAGAGACTTAAATTTAGAATTTCGGACGAGGAACTTGCCGAGGCTATCATTAATATCGGTGCTTTTCAGAATGCCGGTACATTTGACAGTCGTTTGTATAAAAATGTGCTCTCTCGACTGCGGCTGACTCCCGAAGAATTCGAGGTCTCCCAGAGAGAGTCTATGCAGACAGGAAAATTGCGATCACTGGTAACAGAAAGTGTCAAAGTTGCTGATCAGGAAGCTCGAGAATGGTACAACTGGCAGAATGCATCGTTAGATATCGATTACGTGCTGTTTAAGCCTGACGGCAATAAAGATATCAATCCGGCGCCGGAAGAGATCCAGGCGTATTTTAAAGATAACCAAACCTCATATAAAACCGAACCACTAGTCAAAGTTCGCTACTTGCAGTTCACACCTGCTGCTTACACGTCGCAAGTGACGGTCAGCGATGATGAAAGTAGGTATTATTATGATACCAATCAGGAAGAATTTAAAGAACCCAAAAAGGTTGGGGCCCGCCATATCCTGATAAAGCTCGACCAGGCTGCTGCTGCAGAAACTGTTGAAAAGAAAAGAAAAAAAGCACTGAGTATTCTTGAAATGGCCAGAGAAGGCCGGGATTTTGCCACACTGGCACAGAAGTATTCCGAAGGCCCCACTAAAGACAGAGGGGGGTACCTGGGCGAATTTAGCAAAGAGAACATGGTAAAACCTTTTGCGGACAAAGCTTTTGCCATGCAACCCGGTGAGATCAGCGGACCGGTGCTTACACAGTTCGGATGGCACATTATCAAGGTTGAAAAAGTAACTCCGGCATCAAACCTTTCACTGGATGAAGCCCAAAAGACAATTTTAAAAAAACTAACGGATGAAAAAGCAAAAAGTCTGGCGTATGATGAGGCTGTGGAGGTTTCCGATATTGCTTTTGAAGGTGATGATCTTTTGCGGGCGGCAGAAGAGCGCAACCTGAAAGTGATGACGACGGAATTTTTTACAAAAAAAGGGCCGGCTAAAGATGTCAGAGACCCAGCCAAATTTGCTTCCGTCGCTTTTGACCTTCAGGGAACGGAAATCAGCGATATCCAGGATTTATTAGATGAATATTACATCCTGCAGGTTACAGAAAAAATACCCCCCAGGATCCCCGAATTCGCAGACGTCAAAGATAAAGTCCGCGCCGCCCTGGTAAAGGAAAAACAGGATCAGCAAGCGTACAAAGATGCCAATGCGTTTCTGACGGCTTTAAAAAGCGGGGAATCCTTAAGCTCTGAAAGCAAAAAATATAAGATAGAACCTAAGACTACCGGTTTTTTCAAGCGCAATGCTTCGATTCCGGGAATCGGATCGCAACCCGAGATTATAAAAGCAGCCTTTAAGCTTTCCGATGAACGCAAATTGCCGGAGGAAGTTATCAGAGACGGTCAAGGGTATTATGTGATTCAATTCAGAAAGAGAAAAGGTCCTGATCCCCTTGGATTCGGCTCGGAAGAGAAAAGGATCAAGCAAAGTTTGCTGGAGCAGAAAAAAACCAGAGTTTATCAAGCTTTTTTAGAGCAAATCAGAAGCAAAAGTGAGATAACAATCAAAGAGGGATTTTTAGAATAGCCCGGATATTTAAAGATTCTCTGCAGCCCTGCTGGGCGGGATCCTCCAGCGGATAAATTTCCGCTACGCTACGCCCCGATGCTCGGGGTCTACACCTCGCTCCGGCAAGCTGGCTGCGGGGAATACACTCGCTGTGCAGTTCAGTCATGCTTAGAGAAATATTGGCGATATTATTTCCTTATATTGTAATTCTGTATTTTATTGACAGCATACAGTATATCAGTAGAGTTAATCTGCTTTTTGTTAATCATTTTGGAAAGAATTACCGTCTTAAAAAAAGCGGTTTTCATATCTCTAAGCTATCTCCTGTCGGCACGACCATAGTCTCGCAAAACCTACCTGTTTATTTTACCACAAAAGGTTTATATAAAATAAAAGACGCAAGATCTTTCGAAAAAAATTTATATGATGTTTCAGATTTCCAGTTTATTTCATATGACGATATAGACAGTATTGAGGTAGATGGGAAAGACATAAAAATAAACGAGACCAGCTATCTAAAAGCGCCTTCCTCAATTAGCGCTAAAATTATTAGGGATATTGCCAAGAAAATTAAGGTAATAGAACCTGCAAAGCGTATCCAGAAAATACAAAAAATATTTTACGAAACATTAGATGTCAAAAAAGCTGCGGGGCTGAACAATGCATATTCTGGTTATTTAAAAAAGTTAAAGATATTTTGTGCTTTTTTTTTCGTAAATACTTTTATTATCCTTCCATTGATTTTGTATTCAAATTTATATGTATATTTAAATATATACTTAATAGTTGCTTTTATTATCCTTGCGTACCTGACCATTCTAATTTCGACATATTATACTCACCGGAAAGTTTATAAAAATGAAAAAAGACAAAGGATATACGTTCTTTTATCCATGATATTTTCACCGGTTTCTGCCATGCACGCAACCTATTACATATCCCGCGACTTTTTTTCCCACTTTGATTACCTTGCGATTGCAGAGTTGTTACTGCCTGCAGGTATTTTTCAAAGTCTGGCAAGAAAGGAGCTAAGTCTTATTCATCAAAGAAAACAACTTTTTAACAAATTTGACTGGCATGAATATTGGGACCTCAAAGAGAAATCTATAACTGATCTGCTTGAAAAAGCAGGTTATACATCCCAAACAATCTTAGCAGCCCCGGGCAAACAGGATGAGAACGCTACAAGTTATTGTCCTGTTTGTTTGGCTGAATATATTGAAAGTTATGAAGAATGTAGTGACTGTCAAGTAGGGCTGAAAAAGTATGGATCATCTCCAGCAGAGTTGGAGTGACCCAAGGGTTCAAGGGTCCAAGGATTCGAGTGAAATACTTTAAAATATCTATACCTTTCCAACTAAATGGGAGAAGAACCTTAAGAAAAGCATGGCTAAAAAAGACTTGCCGATGACGCCGGCCGTCCGCTGCTTGCAGGCTAATAGAATCGACTTCAAACCGTACTTTTATGCCTACCAGGAGCACGGCGGAGCTTTACATTTGTTTACAAGGACCATTTATGAACTGGAAATGGAAATGAAAACCCGGATTAGTCGTGCTGGTGTTCATACGCCCCATGCGGATGGGCATGGACGTGTTGATGGACATGAATTTCTTTGTCAAAGTGAATCGTGCCATTTTCCATGGCATAAATGGCATCCGTGATGTCGGTTAGAAAGTCTATTTCGTGGGATATCAAAATGTAGGAAAGGTCCAGGTCGGTAAGAACACCCTTTAGAATCTCTTTTGTTTTGTCATCCAGTCCGCTGGTCGGCTCGTCCAGAAGCAAAACTTCAGGCTGCATGGCAAGGACCGTAGCCAGAGAGACCAGTTTTTTTTCGCCGCCGGAAAGTTTGTATGTTATCCGGCTTTCAAAACCGGACAATCCCAAAAACTTCAATGTATCAAAGGCAATTTCAACGGCTTCTTCCTGAGACTTGCCAAGATTCAGAGGACCGAAGGCCACATCCTCCAGCACAGTGGGAGAAAACAACTGATCGTCGGCATCTTGAAACAAAAGGCCGATTTTTTTGCGAACCTTTCTAAAATCATTTTCTATTCTAGCAGGATTGTTGTAAATTTCTATCTCACCGGATGTAGGTTTTAACAGCCCCATGATAATATGAAACAGGGTGGTTTTGCCGCTTCCGTTGGGTCCCATCAGGCCGTAACGGTTGCCTTTGCAGAGCTTTAGATTCAGACCGTTCAAAACCGGAGTACTACCCGCATAGCTGAAACAGATATCTTTGAGCTGAATAATCAGATCGTTTTTTTCCACTCCAATACTCCTAATATAATGACGGCCGTTATCATCAATATCAAAGAAACGACATCCCTGCCGTTCAGTGAAAATGTACTCAGGCTGTAAAGGTTGCCCTCAAAGCCGCGGCATAACATGGCATTGTGGACCCTTTGCGCTCGGTCAAAGCTTTTCACCAGCAGCATACCCACCATATACGAGATGGTTCTATAGGTATGCAAATTGTTACCGGGAGTGAAGCCTCTTATTTTCATAGAATTTACCAGTCGAACATACTCTCTGTGCATGACATGAATATAGCGGTAGGTAAAGAAGAACAAATGAACGATTTTTTGGGGGACACCCAGCTCGTGCATGGCGTGGCCCAAGGTGAATATGGGTGTGGATGCCACCAGGGCGATTAGCATGAGCATCATGGCGTTGGATTTGATACTGATCCGGGCCGCGTAAAGTACCCCTTCACGGGTAACAGTCAACGCCCCTACCGAAAACATCGGCTCTCCGGCGAAAGTAAAGGGGAGAAAAAGCCACAAAAAAGCTATCAATAGGTTGACCGGTATCAGTCGCCGGAACAGCTCCGGCAAAGGCACTCGGGCCAGAACTACGATCAAAATCCCCAGCGACAAAAGCCACAGTAAAACATGCATCCGGACGGCCACAGCCGCTAAGATAGAAAAAAAGAAGACCACGGCAATCTTGACGCGAGGATCAAGATGGCGAATGAAAGAATCGCCATTGGAAAGTTCTTCAAACATCAGTCATTTCTTCGCCGGCTTGCAACATACAGGGCAATACCCACCAGTCCTAATATATAGCCGATGCCTCCCAGGATTTCAGTTATTCCGGGTTCGCGGTCCATGGATTTTGCCAGCATATTGGTGATCGGTGTAAGTTTCTTGTCAAGCGACTTGTCAATCATTTGCTGAAGCGCTTGGTGTTCAAGATAAACATGGGCCGGAATCGAGTTGGCCGTCTTGTTCTTTACAGTAGCTGAATCTTCCGATGTCTCTTTTGAGTCTTCATTTGCTTCATTCTCCATGTGGCTATGTCCAACGTCACCAACATCTGCGACGATCTCCTCGGCTGGTATGGTCCATTCAGCCAGATGTCCCATGGAAGCTTTTAAGACAATCTTGAGCGCTGACCTTTTAGGAATCTTGAAGGAAAACTCGCCGTTTTTATCGGTCTTGCCGTCAAGCAGCTGGTTTCCATCTGTATCGTAAACAACGACAATTGAATTTAAGGCTTTCCGGCCCCCGCTTAATTTGCTCTGGGTGAAAACCGTATCCCCTTCAACCCAGGCAAAAATAACAGCCTTGTGAGCAAAGGCAGATCCGGCGGAAATGCCAATCCACAGTACCACGCAAAGAAGATACACACAGAACCCTAAGCTTCCCTTTGTATTCATAAACACCTGCTTCTTCAATATCATCGAAGAGTTTGCAATTTTGGATTTCGGTTACCTGTCGAGAGCCTCGAGGTCGAACGATTGTTATTCGTTTGATATTTGTTATTTGTGATTTGGTATTTAATTTGCTCTATTTGAGATAGACTGCATGCCTCTAAGGTGCACCCAAAGCCGGATTCGCCAGGACAAGATTGTTTACTAGGGTGCATAGAATCCCTCCAACAGCTCAGGTCTGACTTTTCTTAGAAACAGAGCACATGCAGCGGTTAGTCCTCCCTCTATGAGCATCACGGGCAGATGAGCTGCAACTACCAGTTTGGCTGCCGGCAAGAATGCTTCACCGGTCAGATACAAAGAAAATCCTACCATAATGCCGGCAATCATGGCAGCACCAAAGCCTGATGCAAAGGTCGCAAATATGAAGGCCGGCCGACTGGTTTGCGGCTTCAGACCCCATCTAAATGCATAATGGCACATAACCGCCGGAAGTGCCATGTTCAGCGTATTTACACCCAATGTAGTAATACCGCCAAACTGAAAAAGCAATGCTTGCAGGCTTGCACCGACCAGGATGACGGGAAAGGCTTTCCAGCCGAGAATCAACCCCACCAGGCCGTTTAAGATCAGGTGTGCTGAAACCGGACCCACCGGCACATGCATCAGGGAGGCTACAAAGAAAGCCGCCGACAAAATCCCCATGGACGGGATTTCTTTTTGGTCAAGATCCTTCATGCCGGCGGCAACGCCTGCTGCTGCAAGAACGGCTCCCCCCAGAAGAACCGTAGGTGACAAAACTCCTTCTGATATATGCATAATTCAATTCTTGTATAACATTTTGATAAATAAACTTATCACGAAAACACGAAAGTACGAAAACACGAAAGTATAAATAATTAATTAACCACTCTTTTTATTTCCAAAGTGGGTTTTGCAAAATTCAGCAATAAGCCTGTCTTCAAGCCAGTTGCCTTAAGGTATGATCTTTCACTATCAATCGCTACAGCGTTGATTTTTCTGAAATTGTTATCACCATCCATAATTTTTTTCGTGTTTTCGTACTTTCGTGCTTTCGTGATTATATTTTAAATTGTGCCTTTGTGTCTTAGTGGCTGAACGTTTAAAACTGTGCAGCGATTTTACTTGAATTCGTGAAATTTAACCCAGATCACGGCGCCTATTTCCACGTCTTTCTCCACACCGGCATGTTTTAGCTTAAAATCAGCCTGGTTCAGGGCCGCAAACCCCCACCAGCCGGACTTGGGGGCAGCATAAGTGAAAATTCCATTTTGATCCGCTTTGACGGTCTGGGTAACCATGTAATCGGTCGGGGCACTGTATTTGTGTTCCTGGTTGTAATACTCGATTTCGACTGCAGCAAAGGGCACGGGTTTTCCGTTCAGTTTAACGATTCCCTGAAAAACATTTCCGGCATAAAGTCCAAAAGGCTTTGAGAGGGGAACGATTTCGGTTTTCAGCCCGAGTTCTTGATCCCATCCTTCATCATCGCCAAATGCAGCCATGACTGTTTTGGTATAATGGATGATATAGATATCTTCGGCCGGTTCCCAATAGGGCGTGGGTTCCATATAGAACATGTAGACTCCCGGCCGTTTGACCTTAAAGTCTGATTTCCAGGCTGTGCGCCCCATTACTTGAATTTTTTCCAAAGTGCCCAGAAGATCCTGCTTTTTGCCATTGATCATAACGCTGAACGCTTTGGGTTTGACCAACTCCATACCGATCATTTCCATGGGATGTGAAAAAGAAAGCTTCAAGTTCACGATTTTGGTTTCTGCCTGCATGACCATGGAGTCTGAAAGAATTACCATTCCAAAATGAGCTAAAACCGGGTTGGGCAATATGAGAGAAATTAAAAAAAAACACCATAAGAATGCACCGGTTTTCATAAAGATCTCCTTTTCCGGCAAAAAAAAACCACGAAGACTCCGTATCTTCTGATACATTTACCTTCGTGGTTTGAGTAGTATTTTTTATAATGAAAACAATTTTGCAGCAGGTTTCGACCTGCGATTGATACTGGACAGGCTATATTACAGACAGGCGTGTGTCAATATAAAATCGCGGAGCGATTTTATATGTACTAATCCGCATAAATAGTGCGTGTATTTTCCCGGTGATCCACCAGATAGAGCAGGATGCCCTTTTCTTTTATCTTGTCTAAAAGCCGGGGCAATTTTTCTCTGTCGATCTGGTAAACCCTGAAATAGAGATTAAGGCGGTCAGGGGGGGCATTATCCCAGGAACTTAAAATACTTGCTATGCGCCCGCCGTATTCGTGAACAAGTTGCCTGACTTCCTTGATAGGGCCCGGTTTGTCTTTCAGGCGAATGGCAAACTGGATGCCTTTTTTACCAAGTCCGGTTAAATTTATGAGCACTCTGAAAAGGTCGCTGCGGGTTATAATGCCAACCACCCGGTTCTTTTCATCGACGACCGGAAGACCTGAAAACTTTTTCTCAAGAAGGATGGCCGCAGCCTCTTCAACCGTATAGTCCGGGGAGATGGTATGAACGGGTGTTCTCATTAAGTCCCTGACCTTTATTTTGGATATCAGGAACAGCAGTTCATGCATATCGAGCGTGGTGGCGTCGGAAGGAGAGGCTTTTTTCATATCTCTGTCGGTAACAATTCCAACCATGCGCCCTTCTTCCATCACCGGGAGGACATTGATTTTGTGTTCCCGCAGCAAATAGCCGGCATCCTGCATGGAATCGTCAGCATTCACAGTGATTACATCTTTGCTCATCCAGTTTTTAACAAGCATCTTTTGTCCTCCTTATTTGGTGTTAAACAAGAAACCGGGAACTTCTCACTATCTTAAAGAAGAATAACACAGAAATCCTGACCTATAAACTAAAAATTAATGTCCTTTTATAAACTCCCGGTAGACTGAAGATCCTCTGATATTGTCCAGATCGCTGTCGGTTTTGATATGCTTCCAGTCATCAAAGCCCTTGCCAATGGCTTTTTTGAGCCATGAGATGGATTCGCCGGGTTTATTTTGCCTGGCGTAAATGCAAGCGATATTATAATCGGCCGCCGGGTTATCAGGAAGAATGGTTTGTATTTGTTGATATAGAGACAGAGCTTTTTCATATTCGGTCCGGGTGATATACAATTTTGCCAGATGATATAAGGCCTCTGGAAACTCTGAATTGAGCGCAATGGCCTTTTGATAGTGATTAATTGCTTGATCAAACTTTCCTTTCATTTTATATAGATTCCCTAAATCATAATATAAAACGGGATTTTCAGGGTTAAGTACCAGGTCGTCTTTTATTTTTTTGATTTCCTCATCAATTTCTTTCAAGGTCGCCATTGTCTTTTCAAGGTTGTCCAGCGCTTCCGGGTTGTCAGGATCTATCTGTAATGCTTTGCGAAAATGGGCAATCGCGTCTTCAACTTTACCTGTATTTGCCAAAGCGACTCCC